>JAKSUF010000039.1 GCA_024409145.1 archaeon
TATTTTTTATCTTTAGGTTTTTTTTATTTTTATTGTAAGTATATTCAGATATTTTTAGTTTATCTATTTTTTTATTCTATTTTTTCTATTTTAATCATTTTTTTAATCAAATATTTGATATTTGTCAATTTTGAGTCCTTTTTTATCTTATATAAAGTTTTTGTTTTGATTTTAAAGTGATACTTTATTAATAATATATTATATATAGTATAATGTTAGTTTCTAACTTTTTAAATTAAATAAGAGGTGACACATTTGAGCGATAAAAAAGTTATATCCCCAACATCTCGTCAAGAAGGACATGCAGAACTTGTCATGGAAATTGACGATGAAGGGATAGTTACCAAAGGAAGATACTTCAGTATCACTCCTGTCAGAGGCTTAGAGAAAATGGTTACTGGTAAAGCACCGGAAACTGCACCGGTACTTTGTCAAAGAATTTGTGGAGTATGTCCTGTACCTCACACTTTAGCTGCTGTTGAAGCAATGGATGATTCTTTAGGAATTCAAATCCCTAGAGCTGCAGAATTAATGAGAGAATTAATTATCTCTGCATCTAACTTAAACAGTCACGCTATTCACCATTTCTTAATAGCTACCGATTTTGTACCTGATGAACTTTTCAAAACTGCAGTTAACAGTGTAAGTGAAATCAGGAAAAATGCACAATACGTAGTAGATATGTGTGCTGGTGAAGGTATCCACCCATCTGATATTAGAATTGGTGGTGTAGCACACAACTTATCTGAACTTGCACGTAAAAAATTATATGCAAGACTCTCTGCGTTAGTACCTGTTGTAGACAATCATGTTGAATTAATTTCTAACTTAATTGCTGAAGGTGCTTTAGTAAAAGATGTTGATGGAACCTTATTAAGTGATGAAAGAGAAGTTATCCCTAAAGGTTTAGGTGCTGTTGATGCTCCTGTATTTGCAAGTGACCGTATTTATGGTAAAAGAGACTTCTTCGACCTTGATAGATTTACTGAAATCGTTCCTGAAGCATGGTATGATGATCCAGAAATGGGTAAAAGATGTTGTACTTCAGTACCATTATATGATGGTTTAGCTGTTGAAACTGGACCAAGAGCAAGAGCTGACAAATTCTTTAACTACAAAGAAAAAGGTGTAGTTGCTCAACATTTATCCAGAGCTAGAGAAATGAGAATGTACTTATCTAGAGCTATTGCAATCTTAGATGAATTAGATACTTCTGCTAACACTCTCGCTGATTACGACCCAAGAGGTACTGGTAAATTAGGTATTGGTGTAATTGAAGCTCCTAGAGGAACTGATATTCACATGGCACAAGTAAAAGATGGTAAAACCCAATTCTACAGTGCTTTAGTACCAACTACCTGGAACATACCAACTATGGGACCTGCAACTGAAGGCTTCCACTACAAATGGGGAGCTCATGTTATTAGAGCATACGACCCATGTTTATCCTGTGCAACTCACGTAATGGTAGTTGACGATGAAGATAAAAGTGTCGTAAGAAATGAAATGGTGAGAATTTAATTAAATTAAATTTATAGAGGAATATCATGCCTTATCAAGCGGACATATTAGTTGTTGGATGCGGAAACATTTTATTTAAAGATGATGGATTCGGACCAACTGTTGTTAGAGCATTACAATATTATTTTGAAAATGGTTCCATCAAGAGAGAAGATATCACTGGTGAATACGATGAAATGTTTACTGATGAAATGATTAATTCAATTAATCAATTAATGGACAGTATGGATTTATCTGAACCAAAAGATGTTGAATATATCGATGCTGGAACTGGATCTACTCATTTTATATTTTCCATGCCTGATGAAAACTGGAAAAAAGTTATTGTTGTAGATGTAGTAGAATTTGATGCTGAACCTGGTACTATGAAGCTATTCCACCCTTATGACATGCCTAAGGGTAAATATGAGAATGCTCATACTTGGCCTGTAGAAGAACCACTTCATGACCTTGTTGATATGGGAATTGAAGTTGTTATTGTAGGTTGTAAACCAGGAGACATACCGATGCCTGATGTGGAAATGGGTCTTACAGAGCCTGTTAAAAATGCTGTTCCTAAAGCCGTTGAGATGATTTTAAAAGAAATTTATTAGGGGTTTAGCAATGTTTGAAGCATTTATTAAAAAACTTAAAAAGTTTTTAGGACTTGGAGCTAAACCAGATGCAGATGATGTAAAGGCTGAAACTCAAAAACTTAAAACTGAGGCTAAAAAAGAAGTAGAGGCAATTTCTAAACCTGCTGAAGAAGCTAAAAAAATTGCTGATGCTGAAAAGGCTGAAGAAGCTAAAACAGAATCATCTGATCCAAAAAATGATGAATCTTCAATAGAGGAGGCTGAAAAAGTGGCTGACAAACCAAAAATAGGATATATTCACATGAGTGGGTGTACTGGTGACGGAATGTCTTTAACTGAAAACTATGACATTCTCGCAGACTTACTCGCTGATATGGTGGACATTGTTTACGGAACTACCTTAGTAGACTTATGGGAAGTACCAGATATGGACCTTGCATTAGTTGAAGGATCAGTTTGTTTACAAGATGAACACAGTATAAAAGAACTTTTAGAAGTAAGAGAAAAAGCTGGATTAGTTTGTGCATTTGGATCTTGTGCAATGACTGGTTGTTTCACTCGTTACGCACGTGGTGGACAATTAGCTCAACCTAAACATGAATCCTTTGTACCTATTTCTGATTTAATTAAAGTAGATTGTGCTATTCCTGGATGTCCTGCATCCCCAGAAATTATTGCAAAAACTGTTGTTGCATTAATTAATGGTGACATGGATTACTTAGAACCTATGTTAAACTTAGCATCCTGTAACTTAGCATGTGGTTGTGATTTACAAACCAATATTGTTAACAAAGCTTTATGTAGTGGTTGTGGAACTTGTGTTGCAGCTTGTCCAACTAGAGCTCTTGAAATGGTAGAAGGAAGACCTTCTTGTAATAAAGACAGATGTATTAAATGTGGATCTTGTTACACTCACTGTCCAAGAGCTTGGTTCCCTGAAGAACAAATTAAAAAGGACTTAGGATTATAGGAGGATATTAAAATGGCATTCGGTACTTATAAAGAAGTAGTATCTGCAAGAGCTACTAGTAAAGAAATCCAAAAAGTCGCACAAGATGGTGGAATCGTTACAGCTTTATTAACCTACGCTTTAGAAGAAAATATTATTGAAGGTGCTGTAGTAGCTGGAGATACTGAAGATGCATGGAAACCAGAACCAACTATTGCAATGACTGCAGAAGAAATTATTGCAGCAGCTGGTACTAAATATACTTTCTCTCCTAATGCTCTTGCTTTCAAAGAAGCTGTAAGACAATACGGAATTGAAAAATTAGGAACTGTTGGAACTCCTTGTCAAGTTCAAGGTATCAGAAAAATGCAATCTTACCCATTTGCAACCAGATTCTTAGCTGATAAAATTAGCTTATTAATCGGTATTTTCTGTATGGAAAACTTCCCAAGAGCTTCCTTACAAACTTTCATTGATGGTAAATTAAACTCCTCTATGGAGCTTACTGAAAAAATGGATATTGGTAAAGGAAAATTCTGGATCGACACTCCTGAAGGTCAAAAAGGACTTGCATTAAAAGAAACTCATGGATATGAACAAGCTGGATGTAACATCTGTCAAGATTATGTTGCAGAATTAGCTGATGTATCTACTGGATCTGTAGGTTCTCCTGATGGTTGGTCTACTGTCTTCACCAGAACTGATGCTGGTGCAGATGTATTTACTGCAGCTGTTGAAGCGGGAGTTATCGAAACTAAAGTAATGGATGATGTAAAACCTGGATTAGGCTTATTAGAAAAATTATCTAATGGTAAAAAATCCAAAGGTAAAGACGAATGTGCAAGAAGAGCTGAAATGGGTCTTCCAACCCCTTGGTAAGCTCATTGTATATTAAACAATGTCTTATGAAAGATAGCTGCTTTTAGTAGCTATTTTTCTTTTTTACATTCTTATTCTAATTATTTAGCTATTTTTTATTTATTTTATTATTAACTTATTTTATTTATTTTAATTATTTAATTATTTTTAGTATATTCTATTTTAACTAGTCTCTATTTATACTCTATTTTTCTATTGATTTATTTTAATTTAAGATTTATTATTTTTATACTTTATACGAGTTCTTTTATTTTATTGTATGTTTTTTTAATAAAAACAATTTTGAATATTAGTATATGTTTTCTAGTTTAATACATCCACATCCATATGTTATCTCAATAAATATTAAAATTGTATTAAAATATGATTTAGTTTTAATAAAATATATTTATATCTTATATTAAAAATTATATTATATTAAATTGAATTAAAATAGTTCTATTAGATTAATCAAATTAATCTTATTTGAATATGTTTTTAGCTTGGTGTAACTATGAAATTTTTAAACAAAAGTTTAATTTTATTGTTTATCTTACTAATTTTCTCTATTGGAGCCGTAAGTGCTAATGATTCGGGTAATTTATTAGCTCAAGATTCTAATAGTGACTATGTAGATAATTTAAATGGGGATTATGATTCAGTTTATGATGATTCTATCTCAGAAGAATTAAATAGTGAGATTTCTGTTAATCCATATTCTTCTGATAGTTCTCTAAGTAATAAAATTGAATCAAGGGAAACTTATGATTCAGGATCTAATGTAAATACATTGTCTGAAGCTGGTTCTTTAAGTAGTGGTTCTGAATCTAATATTATTAAAATCAATGAATCTAATTATAATGAATATTTTGATGATAAAGGAAATGTTTACACTTATAAAGTTTCTAATTTTGATATTATAGATCTTTCTGGAAACTTTACAGGAAAAGTCTTTAACTTTACAATTCCTGTAAATGTCACAAGTTTAAATTCAGATGCTTATCTTTATAACTCATCTATTATATTTGATCATGTTGTGAATGATAAATGGTCTGAAGTATCAAATCTTTATATAAACAACTCATGTGATAAAGTTGGAGTAAATTGTGTTTTAATTGCATTTTCTAAGAATATTCTAGTTACTAATAATATATTATACTCTGAAAGTTCAAGTGGAAATCCTGTAAGATTAGGTTTTTCTAACTATGTAAATGTAACTAATAATATTCTCGAAACTTGGTATGGAACTATTATTTCAGAAGATGGTTCTCTTCAGTTTAATAATTCCTGGACTCACTCTGGAATTATGCTTGCTGAATCTCACAATAATTATATTGCAAGTAATTATGTTACAGTAAAGGAATCTAATCCTATTTATTTAGCTGCTTATGGTGTAGGTCCATCTAATTATAATGTAATCTTTAATAACACTGTGAGAAGTTCTTCTGTTCATAATGTAACTGGTTTACCAAATCCTTCTTCTTGGACTTATGGTATTCAATTAATGGGTTCTAATAATAAAGTTTTAAATAATACGATCTATAATGTTTATAGGGGAGTTTCTTCTGAAGGTAAATATAATGAGGTTGTTGGAAATATTCTTTTCAATATAACTGGGGGATATGGTGAAGGAAATAATGGTACTGATGGTGGTGAAGCTGCAATTTATGGGACTATTGGGACATTAATTGCAAATAACACTATTTTAAGTTCTAATTTCAGTGTGTCTGGTGGTGCTATCTATGTTGGTAAGAATAATACTGTTTATGGAAATTATATAAATATTAATTCTGGTTATTCTATTAATTTAGGTGAGGGATCTGATAATTCTATAATATATAATAACACTATGATATCTAAAGATTCTAAAGAAGGAATAATTCATTCTATAGGTTCTAATTCAAATGTAACTATTTGTGATAATTATCTTTATTCTGAAAATGGAGATGGAATATTATTTAAAAAGGTAAGTATTCAAAAGATTCCAAAGTCTATCTATATTTTTGATAATGAAATAAATGTATCTGGTAACTTATTTAACTTAAATGATGTTCAATCAGATCTTATTTGTGAAAATAACACTTGTAAAAAGAGAAATGTTGTAGTGGATAGTTCAAACTTCTTTAGTTTCTTTGATGAGGAAGGATTTTTAAAAGATAAATATGATATTTTCAATTATAAATATAATAATGATTATTCTATAGTTAATCTTATATTTAAAGGGGATTTTGTTGATTTAGCTATTAATTCTACTCTTGTAGATTCTATCACTATTGATAAGCCTATTTCTATTACTGGAGAAAATTGTGTTATTAAAAATATTCCATTAGTAATTAGTTCTAATGATATCAATATTTCTAATATTAAATTTGTTTTGGAAGATGTCATCAAAGATACTTCAGCTATCTCAGTTACTAATGCTAAAAATGTTAATTTAACTAATAATCAAATCTTTACTGATGGTTTAGATGGAATTGTAGTTTCTGGATCTATTGTTAATATTTATGATAATGAAATTAGAACTGCTGGTTCTGGTTTAGGTGTATTAGCTATTTCTGGAAGTCAAGTTTTCATAATTCATAATTTTATTAATTCTTCATCCAATTATGCTATTAATTTAACTGATACTGGTGATTCAAGTAGTGAAAACTTAAAAAACAATATTTCTGATAATTACTTAGTATCTAAGTCTTCTAATACTATTTATTATTCTCCAGGATGTGAAAATAATAATATTATTGGTTATAATGAGGGTATTCATTCATATTTAGTATTCTATAATAATTCTGTATTTATTAATAGTAATCCTTTATTTGTTGTTGGATTATATGATATTGATAATAATCCTATTTCAAATGCGGAATTGGTATTAACTATTATAAGTTCTAATGGAACTCCTACTAAATTATCTGTATTTACTAATGACCAAGGTCTTGCATTAGTTAATGCTAATTTAACTCAAGATAACTATAAAGTTTCTATTAACTTTAATGGGCATTCATTTTATTGTCCTTCTAATTTAGATAATCAAGATTTATCTGTTAAACTTAGAGATGTGGAGTTGAGTGTTGAAAGCATAGAATCATATTATGGTATTCCTATAATTATTAATGTTACTTTTACTTCTATTGATTCTTCTAATTTAGATGGTAAAAAAATATATCTTAATATTAGTGGTACAATTTCTGATGCTGTAACTTCTAATGGTACTGCTCAATTTAGATTAGGATTTTTAAATGTTGGTGACTATGATCTTAAGTTTTATTTTGAAGAGGATGAAAATTGTTCTTCTGCAAGTACAAACTCTACTCTTAAGATTGTACCAATGGCAACTAATTTAGATGTAAATAATCTTGTAATGTTCTATAATGATGGTACTAAATTAATTGTATATTTAAAGGATAATGAAAATAATCCGATTTATAATCAAAATTTAGCTATTACTCTTAATGGTAAAACTTATAATTTAGTCACTGATTCTGCAGGTAAAGTTAGTTTAGCTATTAATTTAGTTCCTAAGACTTATACTGCTACAATTAAATTTATTGGTGATGGGAATTACTTATCTTCCAATAAATCTATTAGTGTACAAGTTAAAACAAGAACTACTAAGATTGTTGCAAGTAACTTAGTTAAATATTATGGGGATAGTAAAACATTAGTTGCTTACTTAAAAGACACTAATAATAAAGCTATTGCAAGTAAAACTGTTTCTATAACTATTAATGGTAAAACTTATAAGAAAACTACTGATAAAAATGGTAAAGTTAGTTTATCTATTAGTTTATCTCCTAAAACTTATTATGCAACCTTTAAGTTTTCAGGAAATTATCATACTAGTGCTACTAAAAAAGTAAGTGTAAAAATAGTTAAACCAAGTATTAAAGCAACAAGTACTAAAGTTAAAAAAGGTAAAAAACTTACTATTGTATTTAAGGATGTAAATAAGAAAGTTATTAAATCTCAAAAGGTTTACTTTAAGTTCCTTGGTAAGAAATACACTGCTATTACTAGTAGTAAAGGAACTATTACATTAACTTGCAATATTAAAAAAGGTAGTTATAATGTTGTTGCAGGATTCTCATCTACTAAAACTTATGGTAAAACTACTGCAACTATTAAATTTAAAGTAGTTTAATTAGATGATGGATAAATGTTAAGAAAAGTTTTATTTTTCTTAACTTTTTTGTGGTGGTATTAAGAAAAAGTTTTTATTTTATATTTCTCTTAAATTTTTTCTTTTTTTATTTTTTTTATTTTCGTGTTTTTTTAGTTAATTAGTTTTTTCTTTTTTATTTCTTTTTTTATTTATTCGTGTTTATACTACTAATTAAACTATTTATTCTAGTTTCTTAAACTATTTTTTTTAAATCTCTTGTAGATTCTAAAGGGTAGTTATGTTACATCCATCTTTTTCTACAATCATAGTGTGTTCTTTTTGAGATACCCAAGCTCCAGTTCTTTCTTTTAATGCTGCATAAGGGTAAATAGCCATTGCATCTCCTAATTGTTTAAGAGAAGTATTTACTCTACGTTCATTAAAATCTTCAGTTAACCATCTTCCTGAAAATGGGAGACTATTGTAATTTTTCTCAATATGATTTAAAACTTTTTGGGTATGTTTCATTCTAAATGGTCTTTGTTGTATAAATGAGAAAATGTATGCATTAGGACAATCATTTACTATTCCTTCTCCATTTGTTGCAAAAGGCTCAATAGCTACTGCTTGTCCTTCTTCAAGAACAGTTGAATCATGATTGTCATAATTAGGGACTGAAATTCCTGCATGTAAGTTCCAGTGTTCTAAACTATGTCCTGTAAGGTTTCTAACTGGGTTTAATCCATATGATTCAATTGCTTCTCCAATAGCTGCTCCAATCTCTCCTACTGTAACTCCTGCTTTTACAGTGCTTATTGCTGCATCAAGTCCTGCTGCTGAAGCATCAATTATTCTCTGATTAAGTTCTAAAGTATCTTCATCAAATAACTCTTCAAGATTGTCTCCTGGAACCATAATTGTAACTGCAGAATCTGCGATATATCCATTAACTTCTGCACCTAAATCTAATTTAACTAAATCTCCAGTAACTAATTTACTTTTATCTCCTGCGGGGGAAGTGTAATGTGCAGTTATTTCATTTACAGAAACATTACATGGAAATGCGATTCCTGCACCTTTATTTTTAATTTCTGTTTCTACAAATTCTACTAATTCAAGAATTTCTAATCCATTTTTAATTAATTTAGTAGCATCTGATCTGACTTGTGATACAATTTTTCCTGCTTTTTCATAACATTCTATTTCATCTACCATGTTATCACATTTAATTGATTTAAGTTATGATTATATAATTAGTATTGATTATATAATAAGTTATTCTAATTATATAATAATTATATAATACTTATATAATAATTATATAAGTTAATGTTGATTGACTGATTAGTTTAAAAGCTAATTGCTTATTTACATAATTTAGAAAAATAATATCATTATTCAAAATCATTCGATTTTCTTCAAAAGGGATAATAATAGCATCAACATCCGATGTAGCTATTACAT
>JAKSUF010000390.1 GCA_024409145.1 archaeon
TTTATTTTTTAAGAAATTATTTTAATGACTGTATTCAAATATTATATTAATAATTAATATTATTATGAGGATATGGTGTTTTTTATGAGTGAATTATCTACTTGTTCTAATGAAAAGTTATCTTTTAAATATTCTGATAAATGGGTTCTTGATGAAGTTCCAGACAGTTCTAATCCTGATTGTGTAGCTACTTTAACTTATGTTGATGAGAGTATTCTTAATGTAATTGCTTTTCCTTCTGAAATGCCTTCTTTAGGTGATTTTAAAGAAGTTATTCAAGCTAGTCTTTTAGATGATGATGCTGAAATTATTTCTTCTGAAATTGCTAATGTTGGAGATAAATCTTCTATTCAAATTCACTCTAAAATTTCAATTCCTGAAATTAGTTTTGATATGTTTACTGTTGTTTTCTTAGAGGATGGTTTTGTTTATATCTTTGAGCTCAGAACGGTTAATGATATTGTTTCTGATTTTATGGAAATTATTAAAACATTTACTATTTTGGATTAGTTTACTATTATTAATTTGTGTGGTTTTATGTCTAATTTATTTGAAAATGACGAATTGTCTTTTAAATATTCTAATAATTGGAAAAAAATGGATGTTGATGATGATTTAGAGAATTGTCTAGCTATTTTTGATCATAAAAGTGGTTATAGTAGAGTTATGATAGTAAAATATCCTGAGGAAGGTTTATCTTTAGAATATCTTAAATCTGCTATTGAAGATATTCCTCGTGTTGAAACATTGAAATGTGTTAAATCTGATTTTATTATTATTGGTAATAAAGAATCTTATGAATTAATAGCTATTGATGAAAGTCATGAGCCTCCTCTTAAAACTCGCTCTATTGCTTGTATTGGTGGTAGGGATGCTTATGTCTTTAATTTTATGAGTTTTGGGTTAGAAAATCCTGATGAAGAAGCTTTCTTAAATATTTATAGAACTTTAGAATTCAAATAAGTTTTATATTTTAGGTTCTATTGTTTAATATATGATTTTATTTATTTTTTAAGAAAGAGGATTCTTTTTAATATGTGATTTTATGTCTATTTTTCAAGAAAAAGAACTTTTAAGAAAAACAATTTATGATAAATTATTTTATGGGGGATTTTCTAATCGTCCAAAAGGGGATTATGGTAAAATTCCTAATTTTAAGGGGTCTGAGTTAGCTGCTAAGATTTTAGCTAATACTTCTGAATGGAAAAATGCTAAAACCATTTTTTCAAGTCCTGATTCTGCTCAAATTCCTGTTAGATATCTAGCATTAAAAGAAGGAAAAAATTTAATTATGGCAAGTCCTAATTTGAATCATGGTTATTTATTTCTATATGGTCAAGAAATTTGTAATTTTTCTGTTGATGTTATTGAGGAAGCTTCAACAAAAGAAGGTGCTTTTAAATATTGTATTGATGTTGAAGATTTTCCAAAAATAGATTTTGTTGTTGAAGGTTCTGTTGCTGTTGATAAATTAGGTAATCGTATTGGTAAGGGTAAAGGGTTTGCTGATATGGAGATAGCTGATCTTTTTAAAAGGAATTTAATTTCATCTAAAACTGTAATTTCTACGACTATTCATCCTTTACAACTTGTTGATTATGTGCCAACTGAGAATCATGATATGAAGTTGAATATGATTGCTACTTCTGATGATGTTTTTAGAGTTGATTAAGTATTAATAGTTTCTATTATATGTTTATTTTAATTTAACATGCTTTTATAATTTTTCAATTATGTAAAATAAAAAAAATATTTGTTA
>JAKSUF010000391.1 GCA_024409145.1 archaeon
CCCCAAACCCCAAACCCCAAACCCCAAACCCCTAATAGAATATAAAATTCTGGTATTTAAAAATAAAGGAAGTTGATTAGATTAATTAAAAAATATCAAACAGTAGTATGTTAATGGATCAGATGACGATATTGAACATGTTTTTGAAAGACTTGATGATATTATCCATGAAATCGTGTTTTAAATAGTTATTGATCTACTTGAAGTGATTTTCTAATTGAGGGATGCCTTTAAAATCATTGGAGTTGCTTTAGATGGTCTATGAATAAATGTTGCCATTCTAAGAAGGAATATATTACGTGGTTATTTTGGTCTCGGCTCCGTTTGGTTATTCTATTATTTACACTGTTGATTATGGTCTATGGATATCTTCGAAATGGCTTTCCAGCTATTATTATTCTAAAAATGGATTATTCATTAACTTCTCTTACAAGAATTGTTCGTATTGTTGCCTGTATTAATCTTGCTCTTATTATTGCAAAGCTTGTGGAGCTAATTGCATATTTCCATTGAGCATGTTATACTATTGTCTTTATTATAAGTTCATAATGTCTTAAATAGAGGATTATTATTTGTACATTTCTTGCATTTCTTTTTATTGTTGTCTTCTCCTCTCTTCAAAATCTATTCTGTTATCATTGCCGAATTCTTTTAATAGCAATTGCTCTTATTGCTTCTTTTATTTTTCTAGGAAGACTTGCCTCATTTTTTCTTTTAAGTCCCTTTCATTTATTTTTTAGGGTGCTTCGTCTTTGTTTATTTCTTTCATTTTGTCGAAGATGTAAGAAGAGAAGATGTTCTTTTCTGAGAAGTTAGAAGGCACTTTGAGTATGTCATTGTAATGAGGGTCTTACACTTTATTTACTAAATGCATTACACCAGGTTATAAATAAGTAGAAGGATTAAAGTCATTCTTTTGTCTAATAGTGAACAATTTTTATAATTACTGTCTTGTTCTGAGGTCATTCATATTATTTTATTAATCATCTGTTATGATCATTTTCTAGAATACCTCCTTGTTCTATTTCTCTTTCTTTTATTTTCTCTTCTTTATTTTTTTGAATGGATTATTAAATTCATTATAATAGAATTTAAGCAAGGGGTTTGTGATATCTTTGTCGTCCTCTTCTTATATTATATTTTCTTCTTCTTGTTTTTCTTATTATTTTTTCTCTTGTTATTTTTCTTTCTTTTTTTCTTCGTTGACCTCCTTTTCTATTTCTTTGGCGTATTCATTTAAATTGATTTCGTTGGGAAGAGCTTAGAAGATTTAATCTTATTGAATTTCCTTGTTTATTTTTTCTTTTACTTTTTACATTCTTCTTTATCTTCTTAGTCTTTATTACCTTATTTATTGCTTCATTTTTTTGAATTATTTTTCGAAGTACTCATTCTCCTTTTCTTTTTTGCTTTTCACTTTTTTCTGCTTTTATTTTTTCTCTTTTTTCTCCTTTTTCTTTATTTCTTGCTCTTCTCTTTCTCTTACCTTCTGCTCGAACTGATCATTGTACTCTTTTGGCACTGGAACCAAGTATCTGAATGGCCTCTTTGACTTCATGTTCTTGTAATACTTGTCGAACTTCTTATTCGTCAATAATGGCTTTGCTATACTCCATTGTATTAAAATAATAATAAATAATCCTTTCATTCCCTTTTTCGAAATTATAACTGTTACAAGCTTTCCCTTATTTAAATATTTTTTTTCTAATATTAAAATATCTATATGGGGTTTGGGGTTTGGGGTTTGGGGTTTGGGG
>JAKSUF010000392.1 GCA_024409145.1 archaeon
TATAATTAAATATAAATAATAAATATTATATACTATATACTATAATATATAATATATAATAATATATAATAATTATTCGTATAGTATAAAACAAATAATAACAAATATGTACATTGTTTCGTATATATACGAACAATATAAAAGAAGACTAAAATGACCATTAAATGTATAAAAGAAGACCAAAACACTAATATAGAAAATTCAAAGCTTTCAAGACTTCCAAGACTTCCAAAGCTTTTAAGACTTTTAAAAGAAAAGTAAAGACTTTTCTCATACTATATATTACAAAAATAAAAAGCTCTAAAAAATATCAATAATCACCTTAAAACGACAACTTCAAAAAAATTTCTCGGCTCGGCTCGGCTCGGCTCGGCGAAAATTTGCCACCAATCGCCTTAAAACGACAACTTCAAAAAAATAACCCAAACTCAAAAAATCAAAAAATAAAAGTTTTTTGGCGAAATCGTGAAAACGAAAAATCAAAAAAAAATAAATCGAAAAATAAAGGGCTACATATCGTTGGGTTTCCAGATCCAAAAACCCAAAAATATAACACTGTTATATTATGATTTAAAAAAAATAATAAAGAGTTATTTATTAAATAACTCTCTAATTTTATATTGTCTTTTATCCAACCAATAAGTAACAAACCTATAAAGTTCTGAATCACATAAATAGATATAATCTAAAAAGTCGTTAAAAGTAGTTTCAGAATTTATTTCATCACTAAAATAAACTAATTGCTTTAAGAATTGCACTCGAAGGCGAATAGTTTCAGGATTTAAAGTTCCGTTAAAGAAACGAAACTCAATAGTATTATACTTTTGATTGATATTTAATAAAGCATATCTATCAAAAACAGAAGACCCAGAATCATTTAAATTATTTTTAGGTTTACAATATGAGAAACTTTCTTTATGTGGTAAACGACCACCAATAGACATAAATTCATATTTATGTTTTAACACAAAACGCCATAAATTTTTACTAGAGCATTTAAAAGCACTCATATTAATATGGATATGTAAACCCGTATCAATATCTTTATGAGTATCTGCACCCACATAAGATAATTCATCACATAAAGAAATTATATCTCTATTAAATATCTGAGTTTCTGAAAAACTATAAACCCGTGAAACATATTCAAGACCACTTATAGAACTATCTTCAGTACAAATCCAACCATAAGGCATTTCAACCGGTGAAGTTATTTCAGAAGTTTCTAACTCAACCCCGAAAGTCATATTACTATTAGTATTATTAACTATATTATAATCATGATAAGAACAAACCTCGTTATTATTAGAATTACAGTCAACACAATAAACAGAATCATCATAAGTCAAATAGTAACCACAATTAGGGCAAGTATGAGAAATTTCTCTCATAAAATCCATAGCATTAGCTAAATCATCAATACAACAATCTAAATGAGACTCAGTTTTAGACCTAACATCACAGGCTAAGTCTTCGCAATCTAAATTGCTAACATCAAAGTTTAAACTATCAATTTCAGCATATAAAGTTTCTAATCTATTAATAATTTCGTTTATAGTATCCATTTATAACACCTTTTTAACATATTGTAGAAACACGGACTAACGACACTATTAAAAACAATAACACCGAGTACAACAATTGCACGAGTTATCACAGCTAAAAACTCAAACTCAATTAATAAGCAATGTTACAACAAACACAAAAAATAAACAAAAAAATTGCAAAAAATACAAAAAATAAACAAAAAT
>JAKSUF010000393.1 GCA_024409145.1 archaeon
GTTATTAATAATAAGATATGTTTAATATTTGTTATTTTATTATCTTGTTTTGTTATGATTAGTGGTGTTTCTGCTGAGGATATTAATAATGATATTTCAGTTGATGATACTATTGCAACAGATAATTTAATGACAGCGAATATTAATGCTTTAGGTGATAGTAATACAATTGTTGATGTAGATAATGAAAAAGACTTGGAAGATGCTTTAAATAATAATAATACTAAAGAGATTAGACTTACAAAAGATATTGGATTAAGTCACTCTCTTAAAGTTCCTGTTAATCATCCTAAACTTAAAATTGATGGTCAAAATCATAAAATTTATCCTAATGAAGGTTTTGTTCCTCAGAGTAATGGTGGTGCATTATATTGGGATTCTGATGATGGATGTTTAATTAATTGTGTATTTGATGGTTTTAATTATTCAACTGTAAAGAATGGTGGAGCTATTTTTTGGTTTACTAATGGGGTTATAGCTAATTGTAGTTTTATAAATTGTTTTGCTACAAATGGTGGAGCTGTTTATTTTAATCATACTAATTCCCTTATTCAAAATTGTAGTTTTTTAAATAATGGTGCTTCTAATAAAGGAAATTCTATTTACTTAAATGGACCTAGAATGACTATAGAGGGATGTAAATTTAATCAAACTCATGAAGAATATAGTAATTCTGAAATATATATAAGTGGTTATTGTGAAGATACAGTTGTATCTAATAATGTAATGTTATCTGAACCTCCTGAATTACTTTATGCTGCAGTTCAAATGGATAATTTAGGATCATTTGGTGCATGGGCTACAGTAAAATTTAATAATAATAAATTTAATCATAATGTTATTTTATGTTCTGCTGAAATTGAATCTCATATTAATGCAGTATTTGATTCTGAAGTAGTTAAAAAAGGTGAAACAGCAATTGTTAAGGGTACTGTTTATGATGATGATGGAAATTATATTATACCTGATTATGATTGGGCTGCTATAGTTTCTGGTACTAGATATGCTGCAGAGCCATGTGATTTATTTTATTATTTCAGCATTCCTACTAAAGATTTAAAACAAGGAGTTTATAAAATTGAATCTGATCTTCAAGAGATTCAAAATGTTACACATAAAGGTAATTTAACTGTTTTACCTTATGTTGCTCCTACTAAATTTATTAATGTGACTAAAGGTACTGTTTATAATGGTAAGTATTATAGTGCTCGTTTAGTAGATAGTTTTGGTAATGCTCTTGCTTCTAAGAATGTTGCTATTAAAATTGCAGGTAAAACTTACAAAGTAAAAACTGATAATAAAGGTTTAGCAAAAGTTAAACTCGCTCTTAATAGTAAATATATTGGTAAATCCTTAACTGTAACTTACAAGTTCAGTGGTGATAATGATTCTAAAGCATGTAAAGGATCTTCTAAGATTAAAGTAATTAAAACACCTACTAAAATTGTAAATGCTACTAAACTTGTTGTTAAAAACCATAAAAACATTTATGTGAAACTTACAACTAAATCTGGTAAAGTTTTAGCAAATAAAATTATTACTATGAAATCAGCTACTTCTGGTAAAATTTATAAAATCAAAACAAACAGTAAAGGAATAGCTAAAACAGATTTATGGGTAAAAAACAAACCATTAGGAAAATATTATAAATATACTTTCAAATATTCAGGAAATAAGTATTATAATTCCTATTCAAAAACTTTTAAAATAAAAATCATAAAATAAAATAAAATAATTTTATTTAT
>JAKSUF010000394.1 GCA_024409145.1 archaeon
ATAATAAAATGCTAAAATTTTCTTACAGTAATTAGGAATTATAGGAATATGGATGAAACGAATGATTTATTAGCAATTAATGTCTCTTCTTTGTATTCTTCAATCGACCGTATGAATAATAATTCTGGAAGAGTCAAAACACTTTTTTTACCATTTGTAGGCATTATCCTTTCAATGGAATTTACTATAGCTTTTGCTTCAAATAATTGTTGGTTTTCAATATTTGAACATCAACTTATCTTTGGAGGGCTTATTGCTGCTGCTTTGTTTCTCTGTTCGTTGATTTTTATGATGCTTGATACTTATTATCTTAAATATGGAAGAAGGTACCGTAAAATTTATCAAGATTATTGCCTCCCTCCAGATGGTGATGGAAGAAAAAATTTATTAGATATCGCCACATTGCAAAAAGTAGTTACAATTAATAAAAAACCGTCTAGAAATACATTATTATTTTATTTCTTGGTTGATTTGGTGGTTATATTGCTATATTTCATCACATCAATCATAATTTTTCATGTTTATTTGGGTAAATAGCTTTGCATTTCCTTCTTAGTTCGTTCAAAAAATCTTGTGTTTTATCACTTTTGTCATTCTTTTTTCTTTTCTTTTCAACCTTATTTATAACTGCTAGTAAGTTGTCAACGCTTATCCAAAATATATGAGCGCCGTGTCTAATTGCTGATAATATTTCTACGCTTTGCCATTGTCCTAATATTTCAGATTGATTAACAATAACTAGTTTTATATGTTCTAGATTATTTATTGTTTTGTTCTTATATGCGCTATCTATTTTCTCATTAATTTTGTTAAATAATTGTGACCAAAATTTCACAAAATTTAGATCATTATCATATTGATATTCTTCTTTTACAGGCTCGTAATATATTTGTTCACTTTTATCATTTATTGATAAAATAACTTTATCCGTTGTGTTTTGTGCAATTTCTTCTTTGACAATAGATATAGGGGCCAAAAAATCATTAATAATTTCATATTTCTTTTTAAGTTGTTTCTTTTTAAATTGTCGTAATTCGGTGGTTTTATAGGTTATAAAAATCATTATCATTTACCTCCCCAAAATAATGCCGAAACAAAGAATGCAATAATGATCAAAATAGGTACAATATAGGGGATTCCATCTGTAAGAGTTTTGAGAAAAACACGCCATTTCCTATTTGTTTTTTTAGAAACATTATTAACGGCGTGATAATATGCTCTAAACGTTTCTGAGGTTATATCGTCTTCAATTTCATTTTGTAGGAAAATAATTTTTTCGTTCAAAGTTTCAATTGAGTCTTTAACCTTTCTATATTTGTACTGAATTGAATAAAATGTGTAATGTGTATAAATCGCTATGCCGCATAGCATTACATAAAAGCCGATAGCCACAAAATCTAATATTCTTAAAGCATCATATTTACAGTCTTTAAAAAGTGTAAAAAATATGTTTACAAAAGTTGCGGTTGCTGGTAAGCAAAAAGATATAAAAAATATCTTTAGTTTTGAGCATTGTTCAGATGCGTTGTTGATAATTGTATTGATTTCTTGAATTTTGCTTAATGTTATGTTTTTTAGATAATCTTTTCTTGGTGTTTTTATATCTTTTGGTGTGCCATCTTTGCTTTTCATATTCTTATAATTCCTAATTACTGTAAGAAAATATTAACAACTGTTTGTTTTGGTATAAAAAATATTGTTTACAACAAATAAGTTCAAATGATGTATAAGAATTTTA
>JAKSUF010000395.1 GCA_024409145.1 archaeon
CCCCAAACCCCAAACCCCAAACCCCAAACCCCAAATTAAAGTAACAGTTCTTTCAAAAAAAAACAAAGCTAATTTTTAATATTTTTTTTTAAAAAGTGTAAATTAGAAGAATAGTAAAATTTAAGAGGATTATTATATGAAAACTAAAAATTAAATAGTTAAAAATAATTAATTATTCATTATTCATTTTTTGATTGATCAGTATGATCATTTTAACTTTAAGTAGATTATTAACTTTAACTGTTTACCATGTTATTATCATTAGAATTTAATGATACACTAGATTGATGATCATGCTGATTTTGTGGCACAGACTCCATTTTGCCTATGTCGATCACCTCTTTATCCTCTTTTCCTATATTATTATTATTTTCTTTCTTTTAGTTATCATCAGTTACTACATCTGTATTAATAATATTAGATTCCTTAACTTGTCCTTCTCCATCAATGAGAACAGGAAGTTATAAATTACTAGGAGGCCTATAGGTGTCCGGCTATCCATCATAAGTGAAATTAGGTATATTATAAATATACTAAGAAACAGTTGATTACTAATAATTCATATCATTGTTTTCATTGTTTTCTTATTCAAAAATATTTTCATCTTCATTCTTTTTTTTTAGAATATAAGAAAAACTGGTTGGGTCATTTTTATAGTTTTGCCAGTTGAAATCTTAAAAAAAAGAATGTTTTATGAATTGCTCTATATTATTGCCAATTCTCTTTTCTGGATTTTTGATTAATAAATCCTTTATCAATCTTCTCAGTTCTGGTTTTTGCTTATTATATTTAGTTTCATCTATTATTTTGTTTACTTATACATCATGCAAGTATTATTCTTTGGAAAAAAAGTAAAAAGGATATTTTTTATATACCATGACATGTATTAAAACACCCAAAGCCCAAAAATCAGATTTGGCTGTTTTTGGCTTTTATTGCAAAGCTTCAGGAGACAAATACTTAAGTGTTCCTTATATGGAATCTCCTATTAATGTTGTCGTCCCTGATAAATTAAAATCGCATAATTTCAATAGTCCTTTTTCATTTATTAATACATTTTCAGGCTTTAAATCGCCATATATCAGCCCTTTTTTATGTATATAAAATAGAACTTCTACTAATTAAGCTATAATAACTTATATTTCATTATTGGTGAACTCATGATTATTAATTAAGTCTAATAAAGAGCCATTAGGTGCAAATTCAAGAATAAAAATTAAGGAAGTTTAAGTTTAAATAGTTCTGTATAGTTTTAAAATGTGAGGATGATTCAATAATTAGTATATTTCCTTTTCAATAATTATCTTTTCAATTTATTCTTGTTAGCAGAAATTTTTTTTAGAAACCATTTTAAGAGCATACTGTTTTCCACTTTAATCTACAGCTAACATCACTTTAGAAAAGCATCCAGAGCCTAAAACCTTACTTATTTTATATTGTTACAGTATTTCAGCTTTAGTGTGATACCTCTTATTTTAGTTTTTGGAATATTAAACACTCTTTAATCTGTTTTATATTAATTTGGTAAATTACTCATTTTCATCAACAGTTTATATCTTTGTTCCATATGATGATAAGCAACTTCCCATTGTTAATATTTTATTATTCAAAGATTTTCTAATTTTTTCAATCTACTAAAATTAATCTTTAAATTATTTTAATTTTTTAATTAAAGGTTTATATTTCTTTAATTTTTTATATGGGGTTTGGGGTTTGGGGTTTGGGGTTTGGG
>JAKSUF010000396.1 GCA_024409145.1 archaeon
ACCCCTTAATTAATTTTAATTTTAATAATGATATTTAAAATTAAAAATAAAAAGGATTAGAATATAAAAAATAATGAGATAATCTAAATAAAATATTATTATATAATTTTCATTCAATCATTTAATCAGAAAATGATGTTAAATATTTTCCTTAATAAAGAAGTCTTCTTGGCTTATTTTTACCTTAACTTTCTTCTTTCTTTTGGCTTTTCAGTTACTTCTTTCTTTTCTTCTTTCTTTTCTTCCTTTTTCTCTTCTTCTTTTTCTTCTTTGTCTTCTGCTTCTTCTGGCTTTTCTTCTTTTGCTTCTTCTGGGACAACCATCAATTAACCATACCTATATAGATTGATACCTATTGGGTCAAACTTGACTTTAGCATCCTTTAATGGGAATTCATTCTTTTCTAATTAGCAATAAAGCTTTTCAGCTAATAAAGCAGCAGGACAAGTGTCATCCATTCTATTAATTTCCACTGGCTCTTCTTTTGGAACTTCTTCTGGATTTTCTTCTGTTTTTTCTTCTTTTGGTTTTTCTTCTTTTGGTTTTTCTTCAACTGGTACTGTCTCCTCTTTCTTATCAACTAATTTCCTCTTCAACTTTTAAGCCAAAATTCTCTTTGATGGTGTTTATTAATCAGCCTTTTATTCTACTTTTTCTCCTTCTTTCTTTTCTTCTTCCTTTGGTGGCTCTATTAATTTTAGTTCGAAGGCTATTTATTGATTGTCGAGGTAATTATTAACATCGATGAATAATTGATTGTCAATGTTGAAATAAGTAGAAAGCTAATTAATTTTGAATTCATTGCAGATAGAAGAACACTTTTAAATCCAGACATCAGTGTTTCTATAGGTTAAACAGTTTTCCATCTCTGGGTCTTTTTTAGGTTCAATATCATTCAATATCTTGGGTAATGCTTTGTCTTTAGTATAAATACCCTTGACATCGCATCTATTAGAGAATACTAAAACTAATTTGATTAATCTCTTGAGATGATTTAATAAGAATAATTATAAAGGATTAATATTAGCAACAATGTTCCTGCAGAATTAATTACTCAATTAAATGCTCTTTTCATTTTTGTTAATGAAGTTTATGTTGCTGCCATCACAAATTGAACATAAGAACCCATTGTAAGTCTTTTTAATAAAATCGTTCATTTCAATTATTTTATCTTTGAATTATAACAAAACAGAAGAAGCATTATAATCTACAATCTTCTTTGATAAGTGGAAACATTCATTCTAATTCTCTTATAATGTTATTATTAAATCTTTTGATTTTTCTTCATAGAACTTCATCTAGCTTATTAACTTTTCTACTTCTACGATTGTTACACTGTTTTATTCTTCTACTCTCTTCACTATTTAGTCTTAGTATATTTTCTAAGCTAATTTTGTAAATTCTGATTCAGAGCAGCAAGTGCTGTTTACATTGGGGCATAATGTCAATTTTTCTTCGACTGGATTTTTGTATCCTTCAATCCCTAATGAATCAATCAAAGCTTTAGGACAGGTGATTATTTCTTCTACTTATGGCTCTTCAGTCTTCTATGGCTCTACTGGAGCTTATTCATCTAATAATACCATAGAGAATAATAATAATGTAATAATAAGTTTCATAATGATTATTAAAAAATGAATTTTAATTTTAAAATTTAACTGAAAAATAAAAAATAAATATCATGGGCAAGGGGTTTGGGGTTTGGGGTTTGGGGTTTGGG
>JAKSUF010000397.1 GCA_024409145.1 archaeon
CCCAAACCCCAAACCCCAAACCCCAAACCCCAAACCCCTTATAAAATTATTAAATAATTCTGGTTAAAGAAAAAAGTATCTTATTATGTTATTATTAATTAAGTATTTATTGAAATAAAAATTATATTTTCATTTTTTACTTTTGTCTGCAATACCTTTGAGTGCAATATATTTATGTATTGAATCTCTTCTTACATCTTTTTTCTAAGAAGATTTGCTATTAACTAGATTGACTGAGTTGATATTTTAAGAATTATTTAAATGGACTGTTTTAGTCTCCCCATTAATACAGGGCTGATTCACAACAAATGAATTTTTGAAATGAGAGAAATCATTTTAATTCATTTTCTTGATGGAGTCCAATTCGAAGTTCTATTGATTTTATTATTAGAAGAATGGATGACTCAATGCTTATAATGCTGAAATTCTTTTATTTGGGTCAACTAAAAGCATTTTTTGTAATAGATCTTTGGCATTTTAATTTTAATTCAGTTTTGTATTAACAAAGGATATTTAACACTTTTTATTCTTTGATAATATCTCATGGAATGTTTTAGCATCGAAAGGCGATTTACCCACTATTAGTATATAAAATATAACTCCAGCAGAAAAAACATCGCACTTCGTATCATACCTTACATTCCCAGTTGAAGGGGAGTTAATAATTTCAGGAGCCACATACCCTGGAGTACCACACCTTTTAAATAAATAATCCTTTTCATCTACTCTTGTTGCCAAACCAAAATCAACCAATTTTAAAACGCAGTCTTTCAAATCTGATTTTTATTTCAATATTATATTTTCTGGCTTTAAATCTCTGTGCATAATCCCTTTTTTATCTAAGTATACTAAACCACTCAATATATTTTGCATTATATGTTAAATTTCTTTGTTTGATATATTCTTTTTACCTGATATTTAATTATATAGTTCTCCACCTTCTAATAATTCTAATACTAGATAGATACTGTTTTTACTTTCATGTACTTCTTCTAATTTCATTACATTCTAATGATCCAATCCTCGCATTACTATTATTTCATTTACTAACGATTCTTTTCCTTTTTTCTAAGATAATAAATATTCTTTACTAAATGCTTTAACAGCATATTTAATTTTTGTTTCTTTATCTTCAACCAAATAAACTCTAGCAAATGAACCCTTACCAATAATCTTGATAGCATTGAATTTACTGTGGAAATCAGATTGGATATAAACTTTAGATAAATATTTCTTCCATTATTTAAAAGCTTCATCCTCAGCAACATAAAAATCGCAATATTTTAGATTTCTAATAAATCTGATTGTATGTAAAACTTAATCTTAATTATTTTCTATTAAATACTCGCTTCTTACCCATTCATTTTTCATAACACCTCTTGCTTTAGTATCATTTTCATTTTTCATATAGTACAATTCATCAGCAGTTAATACAAAATATCTAGAACAAAATTAATCTTAATTATTAATTCTATTTAATTTTAACATATAACCTTTATATATAATGTTTGGATCATTTAAATTGATTAGCTTATCTGACTTTTCCCATAATTTAAAATTGGGCTGGCTATTATCAAAAAATGATTCAATAAATTAAATCATTTAAATTTATTAAATAAAATTTTATTTAAATTAATAAAACTTTCTTTCTCATAATTTTGCTCCTCTACTTAGGGGTTTGGGGTTTGGGGTTTGGGGTTTGGGGTTTGGGGTTTGGGG
>JAKSUF010000398.1 GCA_024409145.1 archaeon
CCAATGATTAAAAATAGAGAGAATATAACATAATCTTTATATTTAAATTTGACGAAGATGCGTCTTAATAAAACATTAACTACCATTACTCCAAATAATGGAAATACAAACCACCCACCTAAGTTATATATAAACTGGTGGCCATCTATTATCGGTTGAACAAAGATGTTTTTTAATGTAAAGTCACCACCAAAAGCAAATCCATATTGATGTAACAATTGAGCAACTCCACCATAAATTAAATTCAAAATAAAATAAGGAATAATAAGGGAGCAAAATTTCTTCAAAATATATCTAAGTGGAGTGTTTGAATATTTATCCTTATATAAATAACCAGATGCGAATATGAAGATGGCTAAATTAAACCCTTCTAAAGGCAAAATGTATATTAATCCAGGAATTCCCCCATCAGTAAAAACATGACAAAACAAAACTGTAATAATGCCGATTAAATATAAAGCTTTTATCTGATAATTAATTCCACTATTTTCTTTGTTCATTATTGTTATTTTACATTTTCTAATGCTTGCATTCAATTCATCAAAAATATGTCATTTTCATAATCGATGAAGAAGATGTTTTTAGTAATCATTAATAATTTACTGCTATAATTATTAACGTTGTGTGAGATAGACCAAGATGGAAATCATTCAATCGAAAAAAAGAATATTCTTCATTATATTCATATTTACATTTGCGTATTTTTCAGCCTATATTGCTAGAAAAAGTTTTGCTGTTGTTATTCCTGAAATAGTTAAATTAACAGACATATCAAAAGATAAACTTGGTTTACCTTTAACAGCTTTATTTGTTTGCTATGGTATAGCACAAATATTTGCTGGTATTCTTTCGGATAGAATTAATTCAAAAATACTTGTTATAGCAGCTTTATCTTTATCAGCGATTATTAACTTAATCGTTCCATTTGTATTTCAAATAATTCCTTTAATGATTGTAATATGGGGCATTAACGGCATTGCTCAATCATGTATTTGGCCTCCGATGATAAGGCTATCTGCTATGTGTTTTGATAAGAAGACATATGAGAAATCATCAACTTACATAGTATTAGGTGGCTATCTAGGACAAATATTCCTCTATTTTATTGCTTGGTTAATCATTAAATATTCTGAATTCCAGACCCTTTTTTATATTGCGTTTGGAATGAACTTTTTAATGGCGGGCATCTTCTTAATTGCCACAAAAAATGTTAATGGAAATAGTAGCAATATTGAAAGAAACAAAGAGAATAAAGAAGAGAAGAAAAAGACTCCACTATTTAGTTTCTTGTTTGTTGGTTTACTTATTGCCATAGCCGCTATCGGGGCACTTAGAGATAGCATTGAATCATGGACTCCAACTTATATTTACGAAACATTTAATATTAAAAGTGAAAACGCTATTATTGGATCTATTTTCTTACCAATATTAAGTGTTGGATTTATTTATTTAAGCTTGTTTATTTATCAAAAATTCATCAAAAACCCAATTATTTTATCATTGGTATATTTCATTCTTGGCTTGGCATTTATCGTTTTATTAATGACAGTTGGTAAATTGTCCACCATCTTAACATTTATCTTAATGGCCCTTATCTATGGCATATCTTGTGGAACAAACCATAATTTAATTTCTTATATTCCAATTTATTTTAAAGACACCGGTAAAGTATCAACAATAGCTAGTATTCTAAATGCAACTACCTATGCAGGAAGCGC
>JAKSUF010000399.1 GCA_024409145.1 archaeon
AATGTTCCAAACTTATTTTTTATAAGCAAAATAATAATTAAATTATTCTTATTTTTAATAAATCAAAAACAATGAAAAAACAGCTACCTTGAAACTATTAAAATAAATTAAATAATGACAAAGTAAATTAATAGAAATAAGTAAACTATTAAAAAATACGAATGCATTCATTAAAATAATCAAACTAATAATAAAAAATAAAAAAATGAAAAAAAGTAATCTACCATAAGCATATGAAATAAGAACAATAATGAAAAAATAAAAAACAAGAATTAAAAAATATATAAAATAAAAGAATAAGAAAAATAAAAGAATATTTTATTTTATTTTATTTTAATATAAGATGTGAGTTTAACAGAATAATGACTATTAGCAGATCTTATAAGAAATTTGTGATTACCTCTAGCTAAATATTTAACCTTATAAGAAGCAATTCCTTTAGAATTTGTTTTTACATAGACAGTTTTATACTTCTTACCAGTGTAAATTCTTAATTTCAACTTAAGATTAGAAATTAATTTAAGATTTTTAGAATTCACAACTTTAATCTTCAGATATTTACTAGATTTATATTTAGCACTTATTGAAGGTGCTGAAACTTTAGTTGGAATAGCACTAATTTTAATAGTAGATTTTAACTTAGTAGTAGAAACATAAGAATCAACTGAAGTAATATAAACTTTATGAGACCCTACACTCAAACCATTAACTTTTAATTGAGCCATTCCATTTGAATCAGTAGTTAAATAAACGGTTTTATAATTATCTCCAGTATAGATTAAAATTTTAAGTTTAACCCCACTAAGAACTTTATTAGTATTATTATCAACCAATTTTATTTTAAAGTAAGATCCTGAATTATAATAAGAACTAATAGCATTTGCTGAAATTATAGCACTAGATTTTAGTACTTTAAATGTAAATGAATTATTCACTAAATAGAAATTGGAATTAGATGAAGAAACATCAATATTATAAGAACCTGGAATATAAGAACCCATACTTAAATTTACAAATCCCTTAGAATCAGTGATTAATGTCTTATTATACACTGTTCCATTTACATCAGCTATGCAAACATGAATTAATTCATTAGAAAGTACTTTAGAATATTTAGTATCTATTAACTTAATGTAAAGAGAATCATCATCTTTATAATATACCCAATTATCTGAGAAATTAACAGCAACCCTAGATTTAGACACAGTTATAATATTATTAATTTCTGAGAAATCAAAACTTGAATTTAAAACAGATATTCTGACATTATAAGAAGATGCATTTAAATTAACTAAGAACTTAGCACAACCTTTTGAATCAGTTAAAGAATAATAAGTTCCATAAGAATAACCTTTTTCATCAGATAATTCAAAACCAACATTAACTCCACTAATAGGTTTATTAAAATTATCAAGAATATATGCTACATAATATCCATTAGAACCATAATCAAAACTCATAGAACTAGCATTAGTATGAATAGGAGTTCTGAAAACAGAAAGTGCCCTATTGATCCCTAAACAAGCTACTGAAGAATTTGAAAGATTAATTCTTACTTCATAATTACCAACATCAAGATCAATTAAGAACTTAGCATAACCTTTAGAGTCAGTTAAATCAGAATAAGATTTAATAAATTTACCTTCATCACTATAAATATCAAATGTTAAATTAATATTTTCAATAGAAGTGTTCCCTAAATTAATTAGATTAACA
>JAKSUF010000004.1 GCA_024409145.1 archaeon
AAGTTTTTATAAATATTAATGAATAATAAATATTATGAAAATTAATGAATATTAAATATGTTCTAATTATTAAATTCATTAATTAATATGATTATTTATATCTAACTATATTCGGAGATGATTTAAATGATAATTGTTACAACACCTATGTGTAAAGAAATTGTTAAACTTGCAGGGTTAGATAATTTTAAAATTAATAAACATCCTGATAAAGAAGAAGGTGACTTAGCTATTTTATTATCAGAAAGTAAAGTTGACATGCCTTCAATACCTATTAAATTAAATACATTCTCTCAAATTAAAGAGAGTATCTTAAAAGTATCTTCTTATTTTTATGAAAATAAAATTATTGAAGAAAAGATAGAAATTAATGATATTTTAGATATTTTTAAAAAATACGAAGACCAAGGTTGTAATTATATTAATTTTGATTTAAGTATTAAAGAAAATAATCATAATAAAAAAGTTAAAGTGTATTCTAAATTTTTAAAAGATATTATTCAAGATGTAGGTTGCGAAATAGTCCAAGATAATTTTGATTATGTTGTATTTCCAGATTACTTAAAATCTAAAGTTATTGAATTAGATTTAGATGATTCTAATTTAAAATTTATTGAAATTCCAACTCATTCTAATACTTCACCTAATCCAATTATTAGAGCTAATGAACGATATTCTATTTTATTAGATGGTTTGTAGTTTTATTGATTTTATTTTATTAAAAATTTATTTGCTGTGTTATAGTTTAATACTGTGTTAGTTTTATAACTGTGTTATAGTTTTAATAAATTTAATATATTAAAAAATATAAAACTTAATAATAAATTATATTAAATCATTTCAGGAGATTGGATAATGTATCAAACATTAACTTATACTGGTGGAATTCATAAAAGTGAAGAAATGAAAGAATTAATTGAAGATTTAGGCGGATTTATTCTTCAATCTAATATTTTGCAAATGGAACTTGTTTTAAACATGGCAATTCCTATGGATGATGTTGATATTATTAAAGAAAAATCAAAAGAATTATTAGGAGAACTTTCTATTGCACCTATGGCCGGTTCTGAAATAGCTATTGTTTCTCCAACTCTTGCGAGACATCATTTACCTCATGCTGCTTGTGATATTTCTGAATATTTAAGACGTTATGGTGCTAAAGATAATATGGTTGGTTTAGCACGAGGTCATGGTAAAGGTACTGCAGGCATTAGTGAAGAAGAAAAAGCTTTGATTGAGGAACATGATATTGCTATCTTTGCACTTGGTAGTTTTAAACAATGTATAATTGATAAATCTTATCTTTATGATGATATTGATATTCCTGTAATTGTTACGGGTGCTCCTGAGATTGATGTAGAGGAATTACCTGGGGTTGATGCATATGTTTCTGGATTAGGTAGAATTCCTCGTAGATTAAAAAGAGGAGAAAATATTAGAGCTTTAAAAAAATTAGTTGAGACTGTTGAAGATTTATTAGAAAAACGTAAAGCAGAACTATCTCAAGATCCACCAATTGTTCCTGCTATTTTAGTTAAAAATGAAATTGAATCTCAAGTTCCTGCTATTAAAGATGTAATTTCTCCAACTCCTGTTACAAGCCAACTTGGTGGTTTAAGAGTAAAGTTAAATTATGATGAATATCATGAAGAAATAGAAAATGTTGTTATTGGTGATAAAAAATTATCTGAAATAGCAGAAATCAATAAATCTCGTATGTATGATTATATTCTTGTAGAACTTTTAAATGAAAGTTCTTTGATTAATTAATTATATACTTGTTTTTTTTATTATGGGATTAATAGAATATATTAATTAATAATTTAATAATTATATTTAGTTTATAGATAAAATTAGGATGAGTTGTATGCAAGTTGTAGCTAATCTTGGTGGTGTTCCAGGAAAAGATTGTAGAGGTTTTTGTAAATATTGTTACTTTAAAAAAGTAAAACCTATTGATGCTCTTGGATGTAGTAGTTGTCCTCCTAATAAAGTAGGATGTCCTAGATGTAGGGAAGGAGTTCAAGAAGCAGGTACTGAATTTCAACAACCTTTTACTGTAGTTAATCAAGTTCAATCTACCTTGATGATGAATCCTATTAGAGATAATAATCTTAAAATTAATATTAGTGGTGGTGGGGATGTTAGTTGTTATCCTTACCTTGAGGACTTAATATCTATTTTTAGTCAATGGCAAATTCCAATTCATTTGGGTTATACAAGTGGAAAAGGTATTGATGATGGAAATATAGCTTCTAAATTTATTAATCAAGGAGTAAATGAAGTTACTTATACTCTTTTTGCAGCAGATGCTAATCTTAGAAGAGAATGGATGGGTGATAAAAATCCTGAAGAATCTCTTAAAGCAGCACAAATCTTCTCAGAAAGTGTAGACTTACATGCTGCTGCAGTTATAATTCCAGGGGTTAATGATGGTGATGTCTTAAGAAATACTTGTGAGAAATTAGAAGAATGGGGTGCAAAAGCACTTATGATGATGCGTTTTGCAAATAGCTATGATAATGGATTAATTCTTAGAAATGAACCAGTAGTTGAAGGTATTGTTCCTCATGAACCTATGGAATTTCAAAAACTTGTAGAAGAAATTAATAAAGAATTTAATATTCGAGTTACAGGTACTCCTCTTGGTGATCCAACTATTAAAGCACCGTTTATTCTTTCAAATCCTGAGTATGAAGAGTTTTTAGAAATTTTACCTGAGGTTACAGGTGAAGCTACTATTCTAACTTCAAAAATAGCTGCTCCATTTATTCGTAAAATATTTGATAAAATAAGTCCAGATAATGTTAATGTAGTAGCTACTAAAAAGGATATTGCTTGTCTTATGACAAAAGAAGATTTGGAAGTATTAGACCTTTCAGATATTAAAGATAGTGTTATTCTTCCAGGTCGTGCATTTGTTCATCAGATGGATGCTGAAAGAATTTTAAGTCAGGATGGTATTGAAAGAGTTGTAGGTTATGGTCCTAATACTTTGAGTGTTGATGGTGAGTTAAGTAGTGGTATGACTGAAGAAGATGTTATTGAACATGAACTTTCTTCATTTATTGATTTAATTCAAGCTATTAATTTCTTTGGTATGCGAAGACAGTTTTAATTGAATATTTATTTATATTCAATATTCCATTATTTTTTATTTTTTTATTGTAATTTTGTCTTTCTTATTTTTTTATAGTTTTATTTTTTTTATTTTGTAATTTTGTCTTTTATTTTTTAGTCTTTTTTATATTTAAAATCTGTATTTGAGGTATTACTTTTCATTAATTTAATATTATTTATTTATTTTTTTTATTAACTTGTTTAAAATTTCTTTATTTTTTTTATAGTCTTATTTTTTTTATTTATTCTTTCTAAAGAGTATACTGTATCTTTTTTTTATTCTAGTTTACTTTAATTATTTTCTATTGTTTTTAATAAATCCGTATTTTTCCTGTATTTTTCTAAAAAATTTTTCTCATCTTAAATAAGTTTTTTTTCTATTTTATGATTTTAAATGGGGACATATTATTATTATATTATTTATTTATATTATTTCATCTATTGGGTTATTAATACTCTTTATTTTATAAAACTAATCTTTTTTTACTTTTATTTTTATGTATTACTTTTGCTGTTTTGTATATTATTATTCTGAAAATAGTTTATCATATATAAAGTTTGCTATTTGATTTTTGTACTAATGTTTATATTATATTTTAAATAAAACTAATAGATGTATACCAAATAGCTTGCTATGCAAACAACTTGCTTTGTAGCTTACTCATAAAAACTAAAAAATTTTAAAGTTTTTTGAGTGGTATATTTAACTCTATTTATTTAGGAGGGAAAAAATGGCAAAGTTTGATGATAAAGTCGATTTATACGACGATAGAGGCTCATTAATTGAAGCTGATGTACCAATTGAAGCTTTAAGTCCTTTACGTAACCCTGCTATTAAATCTATTATTAGCGGTGTTAAAAGAACTGTAGCTGTAAACTTAGAAGGTATTGAAAAATCTTTAAAAACTGGTTCTGTTGGAGGAGCTAAGTCTAAAATTTTAGGAAGAGAAATGGATCTTGATGTTGTTGGTCAAGCAGATTCCATTGCTGCTTCTTTAAAAGAAATGCTTCAAGTAACTGAAGATGACGACACTAATGTAGAAGTATTATCTGCTGGTAAAAGAATTTTAGTTCAAATTCCTACTGCTAGATTAAACTCTTCTGCTGAATATTCTGTTGCAACCTTAGCTACTGCTACTGCATTAACCCAAGCTCTTATTAATGAGTTTGATGTTAACATGTACGACGCAAACATGGTTAAAGCTGCAATCTTAGGTAGATACCCACAATCTGTAGAGTACATGGGTGCTAACATTAAATCTATGTTAGACATTCCTCAAAAATTAGAAGGTGCAGGTTACGCTTTAAGAGGAGTAAAAGCAAACGATTTCGCTGCTGCTACTTTAAAAAACAGTTTACAAGCAACTGCACTCGCAAGTATCTTTGAACAAACTGCTATGTTTGAAATGGGTGACGCAATCGGTTCATTCGAAAGAATGCACTTATTAGGTTTAGCTTACCAAGGTTTAAACGCTGATAACATGGTATTAGGTCTTGTTCAAGACAATGCTACTGAAGGAACTGTTGGTTCTATTGTTGCTGACACTATTGCTAAAGCTGAAGCTGATGGTGTTGTTGCAGTAGAAAAAGATTTAAACGGATTTAACATGTACGCAACTTCTGATGCTGCAAAATGGAACGCATATGCTGCTGCTGGTGCTACTGCTGCTGTAATGGTAAACGTAGGTGCTGCAAGAGCTGCTCAAGGTATTCCATCTTCCTTATTATACTTCAACGATAACATTGAATTCGCTACCGGTTTACCTGGTATTGACTTCGGTAGAGCTGAAGGTGTAGCTGTTGGATTCTCTTTCTTCTCTCACTCTATTTATGGTGGAGGAGGTCCTGGTTTATTCAACGGTAACCACGTAGTAACCAGACACAGTAAAGGTTTCACTATCCCTTGTTGTGCTGCAGGTATGTGTTTAGATGCAGGTACCCAACTCTTCTCTCCAGAAGCAACTTCTGGATTAATTAAAGAAGTATACAGTCAAATTGATGAATTCAGAGAACCACTCAAATATGTTGCTTTAGCAGCTGCTGATATCAAAGGTGACATCTAATTATCGAATTAATTCTTAATTAATTAAGTCTAATTTATAATAACATTAACATTTTGTTATTAATAGAGGTCTAATAATGGATATAGAAATTTTTCCACATAGAATTTTAGGTGCTGATACCACTGAAAAATTATTGAATGATATTGAATCATTAGATTCTGTAAAAAGAACTGTTCTCCAAGGTCCAAGACTCCCACCTCAAGATGCTATTGATCGTAAATATGGCGATCGTAGAATTATTGAAGTTAATGGTGAAAAACTTGAACTTAAAGTTAAAACAGGTAGAATTTTTGTTGAATTATTTGATGAATCTGCTATTGATGAAATTGAAGTAATATGTAATAATCATATAACTATAGGTTTTGATATCAATACTAGCAAATCTCAATATATTAGAAAACAAAGAACAGTTTCTGATGGATTAAAATATGGTGAAAACACTGAAATTCCTGAAGAATTAATTGGTCTTTCTGATCAACGTTCTAAATTTAGTGAATCAGTTTCTATCTTAAAAAGAGATACAATGGAGTAATTCCGTGGTAATATGATTGGAAGATGCACTCATGTAGTTGATTGTAGGGAAACAAGAGGTCTTGGTGAAGGTGGAGGTATTGCTCAAAGAGGAACTTTCGCAGAGTGTGGAAGTGACATTTTGGCAGTAGCTATGTCCCCAGGTCGTAGACATATTACCAAACCAGTTTGTGAAATTACTTTTGCATTACGTGAAGCAAATTTGCTAACCAGTACAATGATTTTAAATGCAGGTAGTGGTGTTCCACATGACACTCCTCAAGCTAGTGGAGGTAATGTGTTTGGTTTAACTGATAAAGAAGTTGAACAAATGAAGCAATTTAAATTACTTGTAGTTCATTTAGGCGGAGTTAGAAATCATATTATATACAAAGCAAGATTAATTTTACGGAATATTAATCGTCCATGTATTGTTATTTGTGAATACCCTGTTGATTTTGAAGATTTTGCAAAAATTGGTGTTAAAACTTCTAAGGTTATGCCTGATGAAGTTAAAACTCAAGGTAAAATCGTAGATATTGTTAGTGGTGTTATTAGAGGGGAAACAGCTCCTCAAGAAAAATTAGATGAGATTATTAGAAAAGTTAAATTAACATTAGGAGATGCATGATTATGGCACAATTTTATCCAGGAACTTCTCAGGTAGCTCAAAATAGAAGAAACTTCTCTAATCCTGATTATGAATTAGAAGTTTTAAGAGAAATATCTGATGAAGATGTAGTAAAAGTATTAGGTCACAGAGCTCCAGGTGAAGAATACAAATCTGTTCACCCACCATTAGATGAAATGGACGAACCTGATGACATTGTTAGAGAATTAGTAACCCCTATTGATGGTGCAAAAGCAGGAGACCGTGTAAGATACATTCAATTCGCTGACTCCATGTACTTTGCTCCAGCTCAACCTTACTTAAGAGCTAGATCTTACGTAAACAGATACAGAGGTATCGATACTGGTACTTTATCCGGTAGACAAATTATCGAAGCTCGTGAAAGAGATGTAGAACGTATTTCTAAAGAATTATTAGAAACTGAATACTTCGACCCAGCAACTTCTGGTATCAGAGGTGCAGGTGTACACGGTCACTCTTTAAGACTCGATGAAAACGGTATGATGTTTGATATGCTTAGAAGACAAGTATTCAACAAAGAAACTGGAAAAGTAGAAATGGTAAAAGACCAAATCGGTAAAGAATTAGATGAACCTGTTGTATTAGGTGAACCATTAGCTGAAGATGTCTTAAGAGCAAAAACTACTATTTACAGAGTAGATGGTGATGCTTATAAAGATGATGAAGACGCTGTAACTGTATTAAAACAAATACACGTCACTAGATCCAACTTTGGTTTCAACCCTGAATTATAGGAGGTTAAAATATGGCTGATAAAAAATTCTTAGATGCAATGACTAAAAAATTCAAAGAAGCTCCAGAAGAAAAAACTACTACCTTCTATAACATGGGTGGTTGGAAACAATCTGAGAGAAAAACTGAATTTGTAAACAAAGGTAAAGAAATAGCAGAAAAAAGAGGAATTCCTATGTACAACCCAGACATTGGTACTCCTCTCGGTCAAAGAGCTTTAATGTCTTACCAATTATCTGGTACTGACACTTTTGTTGAAGGTGACGATTTACACTTTATCAACAACTCTGCTATCCAACAAGCTTGGGATGATATTAGAAGAACTGTAATTGTAGGTTTAAACACTGCACATAACGTTCTCCAAAAAAGATTAGGTATGGAAGTAACTCCAGAAACTATTACTAACTACTTAGAAGTTGTAAACCACGCTATGCCTGGTGCAGCTGTAGTACAAGAACACATGGTAGAAACTAACCCTGAGTTAGTAGAAGATTCTTACGTAAAAGTATTTACTGGTGATGATGAATTAGCTGACGAAATCGATTCTGCTTTCGTTTTAGACATCAACAAAGAGTTCCCTGAAGAACAAGCTGAAGCTTTAAAAGCTGAAGTAGGTAATGCTGTATGGCAAGCTGTAAGAATTCCATCTTTAGTAGGTAGAGTCTGTGATGGTGGTACTACTTCTAGATGGTCTGCAATGCAAATTGGTATGTCTATGATTTCTGCATATGGTCAATGTGCTGGTGAAGGAGCTACTGGTGACTTCGCATACGCATCTAAACACGCAGAAGTTATTGGTATGGGTACTTACTTACCTGTAAGAAGAGCAAGAGCAGCAAATGAGCTCGGTGGTATTCCATTCGGTTACATGGCTGATATTTGTCAAGGTTCTAGAGTTAACGATGACCCTGTAACTACTACTTTAGAAGTAGTTGCATTAGGTGCTGCTTTATACGACCAAATTTGGTTAGGTTCTTACATGTCTGGTGGTGTAGGATTTACTCAATATGCTACTGCTGCTTATACTGATAATGTATTAGACGACTTTACTTACTATGGTAAAGATTATGTAGAAGACAAATATGGTGGATTATGTGAAGCTCCAAATAATATGGACACTGTTCTTGATGTTGGTACTGAAGTAGCATTCTACTCCTTAGAACAATACGAAGAATACCCAGCTTTACTCGAAACTCACTTCGGTGGTTCTCAAAGAGCTGCTGTTATTTCTGCAGCTGCTGGTTGTTCCACTGCATTCGCTACTGGTAATGCACAAACTGGTTTAAGTGCTTGGTACTTAGCTCAATACTTACACAAAGAACAACATTCTAGATTAGGTTTCTACGGTTACGATTTACAAGATCAATGTGGTGCTGCTAACGTATTCTCTATCAGAAACGATGAAGGTTTACCACTTGAATTAAGAGGTCCTAACTACCCTAACTATGCAATGAACGTAGGTCACCAAGGTGAATATGCAGGTATCTCTCAAGCTCCTCACGCAGCTCGTAAAGATGCATTTGCATTCAACCCACTTATTAAAATTGCATTTGCAGATAAAAACTTAGCATTCGACTTCTCCAAACCACGTTCCGAATTCGCGAAAGGTGCTTTAAGAGAATTCGAACCAGCTGGAGAAAGATCTGTAATTATCCCAGCAAAATAAGTTCGGTGATTAAACACATTTAAAATTTAAATGAGTGTTAATTAGTTTACTAATTACCTCATTTATTTTTTTAAATTTAAAATTTGTTCTATTAATGCCGAATTGATTTTTTATAAAGTTAATTTGATTTGATTAATTTTTAGTTGATTATTTCTAAAATTAATTGTATTTATTTGATAAAATATGAAGCTTTTATCTAAAAATTTTAGTAAAACTTATATATATTTATTTAAAAAAATTAACTATATAGTTAGATTATTTTATCGATAATTTATCTATTGAAATTATATTATTAGATGTGATTTCAAATTGTTATCTTATTAATTATTCATAGTTTAATTTTTAAGATTTTTAGATTTATTCTCAAATATTTCATTCTTAACACTTTAAGAATTTAATCTAGCTAGATTAAAAGCTGAGTGGTTACTTTAGCTTATTTGATTTAAATAAAATCTTTGTGTAAGTAGAAGTATAATCTTAGAATATATTTATTAAAAGAATGTTCTGATTATTATTGTTAATATCAAGGATAATCTGATTTGACTCAGAGCTTTGATTAAAATCAGAACTTCTCTGTGATTTATCAGAACTTCTTGATAATTTAATAAATAGTAATCAAGCATGATTGTAATATTTGTATTCTCGAATATATCTAAAGGTGTTTTTAAATAAAATATTTATTAACATCATTTCATTATTAATGATTAATTAGGAGGAAAAGAAATATGGACCCTGTTACATTAGGTGTTGTCGCATTAATGGGTGCTGCTGCAACTATTGCTGGGGCTGCTGAGGACATTGAATCTGATATTGGTTCTCAAAGTAACCCTAACTCACAAGTTCAACTTGCGCCACAAATGGGACATTTACACCGTATGATAAACAAAGCGGCTTCTGGTGAACCAGTCGCTTTTGGTACTTGGTGTGGTGTAGCTGGTGCTGTTGCATTTATTTTAATGAACTTTAATATTTTACCAATCGTTGCTATTGCAATCGGTGCTACTATCGCTGCGCTTGTTCACGCAATTTATACAACCACTGCACATATGGGTAGGATTGTTGGTCAATCTCAATTCCAACAACCATTATTTATGGATGTATTAACTCAATCCTTAGGACCTATTGCTGCTCATGGTTTCATTACTAGTTTTTGTATGGTAGGAATCAGTTATTTAATGATTATCCCACTTAATGGTACTGCATTACATGTATTCCCATTACCTTTATTAGCTGTACTTTGGGGAGTTACCGTTGGTGCTATTGGATCATCCACTGGGGATGTTCACTACGGTGCTGAAAGTGAATACCAAAAATTCACTTACGGTGGAGGTACTCCTGTAGCTATCCAAGGGGATATTGTTACTAAAGCTCCTTTAGGTGCTAAAAACTCTATCGATGTAGGTAACTTCTGTGTTAAATTCGGTGGACCATTAACTGGTTTCTGTTTTGGAGCTATTGTATTTATCAGTACTTGGATTACTGTTGTTTTCGGAACTACTGGTGGAATTATTGCAGGACTTATTATTGTTGTCTTATTAATTGTTCTCAACGATAGACTTGAAGTTTCTGCAAGAAACAAATTCGGACCATATGATGAGGAATAAGGAGGTTTCATTATGATTGATATTATGTTAATTCTTTATGTTGCTATTGGTGGAATCCTCATTGGTGCAGGTGTACACTTCATGCCTGTAGGTGGTGCTCCTGCAGCTATGGCTACTGCTACTGGTGTAGGTACTGGTACTGCAATGTTAGCAGCTGGTGCAGGTATGACTGGACTTATTACTGCTGCTTCTATGGCAGGTCAACCAGTTTATATTATTGCACTTGCAGGTGCTGTTGGTGCTATGTTAATGATGGGTATTACTATGCTCGTTGCTAACATTATTTATATTTATGGTGTTGGTATTGTACCTGCATCTTCAAAAGTTAATGTTGACCCAATTACTGGACGTAATCAAGAAATTTATAAAACTCCTGGTACTGAAGGACACGGTGTTCCTACTTCTTGTTTTGTAAGTGGAATTATTGGTGCTTTATGTGGTGGTTTAGGAGGAGGTTTAGTATTCTACGCTATTAATAATACTATCTCTAATGCTAGTTTTGTTGGTACTCTTGACCCTTCCTTCGCTACTGTTTTAGCTGCTATTATTGCTGTTTCTGCTTTCTTCATCAACTCAGTAATCGCATCTTATAACATTGGTGGTACTATTGAAGGTTTCCAAGATCCTAAATTCAAAAGAATCGGTACTGGTATCATTTCTTGTGCTATTGCATCTATCGTAATTGCAATCTTTGTTATTTTAATGGTTGGAGGTATCTAAATGTCTGTAGGTGGAAGTGGAGCTCCTGCTGAAGGCGGAGTAGACTCAAATATGTTATTAGGCTTAGGTATTGTAGTTGGATTAATCGGAATTTATTTAACTCCTTATTTAGGTTCTATTGTTGGACCAGTCCTCTCTTCTCTTGGTGCTGTATGTGCTATTGTTTGGGGTGCTGACGCAATTCGTAGAGTAGCTAGTTACGGTTTAGGTACTGGTGTACCTTCTATTGGTTACATGTCCTTAGGTATTGCTACTGTTGGTTCATTTGCAGGTTTAGGTATTGTTGCTTTTATTCCAGCTATCTCTGGAATGACTATTGCTGGTCCTATCCTTGCTTTAATTATTGCAATGGTTATTGGTTTAATTGTTGCAGTTATTGCTAAAAAACTTATTGGAATGAAAATTCCTATTATGGAAAGATGTACTGCTGAAATCGCAGGTGCTGCAGCTTTAGCTCTTGTAGGATTCTCTACTGCTATTGCAGGTTCCTACCAATTTACTGATATTGCTACTTCTGTTATTGCTACTGGATTTGTTGCAGTTTTATACATTATGATTACTATGGCTATCCAACATCCATTTAACGCATGTTTAGGTCCTAACGAAGATCAAGTAAGAACTTTAAAATGTGCAGCTTCCTGTGCTTTCTTAACTATGATTATTGTAGGTCTTATGGCTATTACTGCTGGTGGAATTGGCTGGTTCGTAATTGTTGTTGTTGGACTTATCGGATGGTATATATCCTACAAAGCATTTGTTGCTGCATCCTACGATGCTGCTGCATCTGTTAAATGGGCTGGTTTATGGCCTGAAGTTGAGGAATAGAGGAGGATATGAAAATGTTACCATTAGTAGAAATTGTTCCTGAAATGAATTTAAATCTTGATCCTGAATCTGGTATTATTGGTGCAGGTGGAGGAGATTTAGTAATTCTTTCTATGGACGAAATTAACGGAGAAATTGAAAAAGTTGAAGCAGCAGCTGAAGAATTAATGAATTCCTTAGACCCTAATTCTGCTCCATTCGATTCCTTCCCTGGAAGAGAAGGTAACTATGTAAAAGCAGGTAAATTTACTAACATGGTTTACGGATTCCTTATTGGAATGTTTGTTATTATAGCTGCTATTCCTTTATTAACATCATGGGGGATTTTATAGATGGTAGATAAAAAACCTACTTCTGATACTTGGCCTGTTGTAAGTGGAGACTATATTGTAGGAGACCCAGAAAGTCCTGTTGCTGTTACTACTTTAGCTTCACATAATGAAGATATTGCTGCAGCTGCTGGTGCTGCTATTTCTGGACCTTGTAAAACTGAAAACTTAGGTGTAGAAAAAGTTGTAGCTAATATTATTTCTAATCCTAATATTAGATTCTTAATCTTATGTGGTGCAGAAGTACAAGGACATATTACTGGTCAAAGTTTCCAAGCTTTACATGCTAACGGTTGTGACCCTGATAAAAAGAAAATTATTGGTGCTACTGGAGCTATTCCTTTCGTAGAAAATATTCCTCTCGAAGGTGTAGAAAGATTCCAAAACCAATTAGAAATCGTCGATTTAATCGATGTGGAAGATGGCGGTCAAATCACTGCTAAAGTTAAAGAATGTATTGAAAAAGACCCTGGTGCTTTTGAAGAAGATGCTATGGTTATTGATGTAAGTGAAGGTGGAGAAGAAGAAGAAGAAGGTGAAGAAATTCACCCAGTATCCGCTGAAACTGCTTTAATTGAAGCTAGATTAAGGAATATAGATTCACAAGTGAAAATGGTTGGTGCAGTACAAAGAAACTTAGCTGGTAACTATGCTGGTAAAGTTCAAGGTATTATGATTGGATTAATTTTCACTTTAGTGATTGGATTTTTATTCTTATTTATATAACTGGAGGTTTTATTTATGGTTAAATTTTCAAGCAAACCAAACGTTCGTGGAATTAAAAAGGCTTCTAGTGATATAGAATACCGATCTAAACTCATTGGAAGAGAAGGAAGATTATTTGCTGCATTACATACTACCAGAACTCCTGGTATTGCTATGGGTATTGGTCTTGCAATTGTTTTAATGGTTGTCATTCCTTACTTAGCTAAATTATGTGGGTTATAGAGGTGTTTAAAAATGTCTGAAGAATCTGTACCTCAAGTTATTGTCGATACCGGTGATTTTGCAAATGCTAATTCTAGATTAGATGATGCTGAAGAAAAAGTTGAATTTGCAGTTGGTGAATACTTCCAACGTTTAGGTCACCAAACTGGTAGAGATGTTGGTATTTTATATGGTATAATTTTAGGTCTTGTAATTTTAGTTTGTTTTATTAAATTTAATTTTGCTAGTATGATTACAGGATTGTTATTCTAATTGGAGGAATATTTAATGTTTAAATTTGATAAAGAACAAGCAGTTTTCGATATTGCAGGTGTAAAAATTGGTGGACAACCTGGTGAATATCCAACTGTTTTAGCAGGAACCATCTTTTACGGTGGACATAATATTATTAATGATGAACTTACTGGTGATTTTGATAAAGATCGTGCAGAACAATTAATTAAAGATATGGAAGAAATGGCTGATGTAACTGGTAACCCTTGTTTAATCCAAACTTTCGGTCAAACTGAAGAAGCTATTGTTAAATATCTTGAATTTGTTGGAGAAGTTAGTGACTATCCTTTCCTTATTGACTCTACTTCTGCAGATGCTAGAGTAGCTGGTGCAAAATACGCTGATGAAACCGGATTAACTGAAAGAGCTATTTACAACTCTGTAAATATGGCAGCTGATAAATCTGAATTAGATGCTCTTGCTGCAACTGATATTTCCGCTTCTATCGTATTAGGTTTCAACCCTATGAACGCTACTGTAAACGGTAAAATGGCTATGTGGGAAAATGGTGACGATGGTGCATACGAAAAAGGTTTACTTGAAGTATGTGAAGATTGTGGTATCGACAAATTCTTAATGGATACTGCAGTAACTCCATTAGGTCAAGGTGCAGGTATTGCTGCTAGAACTACTTTTGCTGAAAAAGCTAAATGGGGATACCCTGTAGGTTCTGGTATTCACAACGTACCTTCCGCATGGGATTGGTTAAGAGATTACAAAAAAGAAGGAAACAAAACTGCTTACACTGTTTGTGATATTGGTGCTAACATTGTTCAAGTAATGGCTGGTGGGGACTTCGTTCTCTTCGGTCCTATTGATAACGCTAAAATCGCTTTCCCTGCTGTTGCTCAAACTGATATGTTTATTGCTGAAGCAGCTAAAGATATGGGAACTGAAGCAGTAGAAAGTCACCCAATTAACAAATTATTATAGATTTGTTATTTAATTAGATGATTTTTCATCTAATTAATTTTTATTTTTTTTTAAATATTTATTCTAATTTTTTTTTTATTATCTATTTTTCTTAATTTGTTTTGTTTTTTTAAATAAACTATTTTTATAATTATTTTGACATTTTTAATATTTTTATCATTATAAAATATTAATGATGGATCTTTTCTATTTTATATTTTTTTATCTTCATTTTTAGTAGTCTATAGGGAAAAGTTTATATATTATTTGTTTAATAAATGTATATGTCTTATAATTATTTGAATTGAATTATTTATTTATATTGTTTGTTTGTTCATATATTTTATGTATTTTTCTTTTTTTACACTATTTTTTCATAAAAGTGTATATTTTTATAAAAGATAAATCAATTATACTTTAATTTTATTCAATTAAAATTTATTAAATATTATTTTTTAATTCATCTATTTATAAGATTAAGTGAGGTTAATCATATGTTTAAATTCGATAAAGAACAAACTGTATTTGATTTTGCGGGTGTTAAGATGGGTGGTCAACCTGGTGAGTATCCAACAGTTTTATGTGGTACTATTTTTTATGGTGGTCATAATATTGTTAACGATGAACTTACTGGGGACTTTGATAAAGAGCGTGCTGAAGATTTACTTTTAGGCATGATTGAAATCTCTGAGACTACTGGTAATCCTTGTATTGCACAAGTTTTTGGTCAAACTGAAGAAGCTATTGTTAAGTATTTAGATTTTGTTGGAGATATTTGTGATCTTCCTATGCTTATTGACTCTACATCTGGGGATGCTAGAGTGGCTGGAGCACGTTTTGTTGATGAAGTTGGTTTAACTGAGAGAGCTATTTATAATTCTATTAATATGGCTGCTGAAAAATCCGAATTAGAAGCACTTAAAGAATCTAAAATTGATGCATCTATTATTTTAGGTTTTAATCCTATGAATGCTACTGTTCCTGGTAAAATTGCTATGTGGGAGAATGGTGATGATGGAGCATATGAAAAAGGATTATTGGAAGTAGCTGCTGACTGTGGTATTACAAAATTTATGATGGATACTGCTGTTACTCCTTTAGGTCAAGGTGCAGGTGTAGCTGGTAGAGCTACTTTTGCTGAAAAAGCTAAATGGGGATACCCTGTAGGTTCCGGTATTCATAATATCCCTTCTGCATGGGATTGGTTAAGAGACTATAAAAATGAAACAGGTAATAAAACTGCTTTTAAAGTTTGTGATATTGGAGCAAATATTCTCCAAGTTATGACTGGTGGAGATTTCGTTCTCTTTGGTCCTATTGATAATGCAGACATTTGTTTCCCTGCAATTGCTCAAACTGATATGTTTATTGCAGAAGCAGCAAAAGATTTAGGTACTGAAGCAATAGAATCTCATCCGATTAATAATTTGTTATAATTTTGATTGTTTTTTATGTTTTTATCATTATGGTGATATATTAATTTTGTATTAGGTATAATATTAATATAAACTATCACTAGTAAGAATCTAAGTTCGACATCTTAGAATCTATCAAATTTAAACATTTAACTTAAGTGTAAAAATAAATTTTATTTTTATGCTTAAGTTTCCACCAATTATTCTGCTTAAATTTATACCAAATATTACTTTTTTATGTCCTATTTTTCTATTTATAATTTTTAAAAAACTTTATATTATTTCATTTTAATATATTATTATATATTATATAATGTGGGGATTTTTATGTCTTTTTTAGATAAACTTTTTAAGAAAGGGCCTAAGCCAATTATTGCTGAAACCCGTTCACAAGATTTGAGTATTTTAAAATCTGGTAATAAACCTCAAGGTCCAGGGGCAGTTGCTACAAAACCTGATGAATATTATGTTACTGCTTCTGTTGAATTAGGTAATACCACTACTAAATGTATTATTATGGCTACTAATTTAAATAACAGTCAATCTTATTTAATTAATAAAACTGTTAAAATGACTAGGGATGTTAGAAAACCAAAGCCTGGTGAAGAAGTCTTTGGTAAAACCGTTTGGGGTATAGAACTTTCTAAAGAATCTGTTGCAGATATGATTAAAGATACTGTTTTAGAATCTCTTAAAAAAGCTCATATTGATATGGATGAAGATTTGGACTTTGTTGTACGTTCAACTGGAGTTACTGCAGGTTTTGCTACTACAGAAGAAGTAGGTCAAATGGTTAAATCTCTTGCTGATGGTTGTCTGGATGCAGGTATATCCCATACTAAAATGGCTCCTGCTATGTCAACTGCACATCTTCCTAAAAGACTTCAAAAATATTCTTTACTTGATAATGTAATGTTTGATGGGGCTGTTGTAAGTGTTGTTCCACCAAAAGGTAAAGAAGTTGTTGCTAATGAAATGGAAGGGGAATTAGTTACTGCAGGTATTAAATTGGGTGCTAAATGGACAGAAGTTGATTATAGAAATCCTTGTGTTTCTTTAGACTTTGGATCTACTCTTGCAGGTAGGATTGTTAATAAAGATGAACCTTATGCAAGTACTGTAGGTAATTTCTTAGGATTAGCAGGTGTTATTTCAGACTCTTTAGCTAGAGGTACAGATCAAGTTGATAAAAAAGGTGGTGCAGCTTTAGATTTATACTCAGATAAATTAATTAAAAAAGGAAATGCTAAAAAGGCTAAAGCTAATGCTGAAGAGGTTCATAAAATTATTGATATTAGAAAAGTACCTATGGATGTTGAAAGGTTTGGTACTGTTCCTTTAGATCCTGTTGCTGCTTCTGATGCAGGAACCTGTTTGATTGGTTGTGATGTAGGTAATAATGGGGATAAATTATCAGATTTAATTGATTTAGGTGCTAAATTTTATGCTAATGATGGTCTCCCTACTTTACTTGCTACAATGGACCATGTTAGTGCAGGAATAGTTAAAAGAGTTCTTGATGTTGCATTTGCAGAAAATCTTATTGTTGAAGGTTCTGTTTTAGGCGTAACTGGTAGGGCTGGAATTACTGGTAAGAAACCAGAGTTAATTTTAGAATATGCTCAAGATAAATTTAAAGATGTTGTCTTTGTTGAAGATGGTTTAGCTCTTGGTTCAGCTATTATGGCTCGTTGTATGAATTCTATGGGAACTCAGAAAAATCCTTTAGGTGGTTGTCAAGGAAGTAAATGTATTCTTAAAAAGAGAATGCAAGCTCAAGGAACTATTCCTAAATAAGATTAGAGCATATTTTATTATTTGTTCTTATTTTATTTTTTTTATTTTATTTCAAAATATCTTATCTTTTATATCTTTTTTAAAATTATTTATTATTGTGGTAATTGGAATTTAATATTTTTGGTGTTGTGTTCATATGATTATAGCTATTATTATGGCAGGAGGAAAAGGTGAACGTCTTAAAACTAATTGTGAAAAACCAATTTATCCTATTAAAGGTAAACCTTTGATTGATTATGTAATTTCTAATATTAATCAATCTAAAATTATTGATAATGTTGTTGTTGCTGTTAGTCCCCACACCTCTAATACTAAAGATTATTTAATTAAAGAATATAGTATGAAGAAATTACAAGAAGATTCTTCTTTTAAGGATTCTAAGTTCTTCTATTTTGAAACTCCGGGTAATGGTTATGTTGAAGATTTATCTTTTATCTTAAGCTTTTTTGAAAATGATTCTCCGAATCATACATTATTTTTTATAAATTCAGATCTTCCTTTAGTTAATAGTCAAATTATAGATTATGTTTTAGATAGTTATAATAAATCATCAAAACCTGCACTTTCAGTTTCAGTACCATCGGATATTTTTGATGAGTATGGTCTGGATTATTCCTTTGAATTTAATGGAAATGTTCCTTCAGGAATTAACATACTTGTGAGTCAGGATGTTATTCAGGAAGAGGAAGAATTAATTATTCGGTGTATGGAATTAGCATTTAATGTTAATACTGTGCCTACAGCTATCTCAATTAGTAAATTTTTATAGTTTTAATAATTGTTGCTTATAATTATTGCTCAAATAATTAAATTATTTTATTATTGTATTTTTAATTAAAATAACAATAACTTTATATATTGTTTTAATCATAAAGAATTATAGTATTAATTAATCTTATTTCAAATTATTATATTTATCTAGGGTGAGAAAATGGAAAACAATCCAGTCGTTGTAAAACAAAATCAAAGAAGAGAAGAAAAATTATGGACTGAAATTAGAGAATATCAAGTAGCTACTAATAATGCTCGTATTTTAGGAGTTCTTGATGAGTTAATTATTAATGAAAAAACTGGTAAAATCGTCGATATTGCAGTTAGGGTAGAACCAGGACGTAATGTTCATATCAAAGGGGCTAAACGTAGAGGCGATTTATTATTAATTCCATTTACTAGAGTTGAAAAAGTTGGAGAATTTATTATTGTTACAGAATAAATTTTCTTTTTTCTCTTTTTATATTTATCAATTTATTTAATTACTAAATTACTTTTTAAGCAATTTTATTTATTTTAAAATTTATGTTATTTTAGTGTATTCTTTTTTTAGCATGTTATCTTTC
>JAKSUF010000040.1 GCA_024409145.1 archaeon
CTTCTTTAGCAGTAACTTTATAAGTGTCTTGATAAAAAGCTTTAATTAAATTCATATCTAAATCATGTCTCCAAACTAAAATTCTTTCTAATAAAGCATTATCAGTTCCAATTCCTTTTATACTTTGTAAATTTGATCCAGTCATTTAAATTACCTCTTTTTTTACTTTAATCCTGTGTTAAAATTTCCTTTACTTCTATTTTTAGAAAATTTATTCATTATTTTTTTATATTCTTCTATATTGACTTGATTTGAATTAATTATTTTTTTATATGTTTTTCCTACTTCTCTGATATATTCTTTAGATTTCCATCTACAATCTATTGAGAAACTTTTGAGGCCGTTTTCCACTAAATAAGTTATTTCATCTATTAAACAGAAATCTTCACTATTTAATATAATTATATTATCTTCTATGATGTTTGTTTTAATTGGATAATATTGGTCTTTTCTACTTTTTAATAAATAATTGTTATTATCTTTATTATAATTTGATTTTTTCTTTGTATTTTTGTTTATACTTTTTTCAATTAATTTTAATTGTTTTTTAGAAATAATTTCTTTTCTACTTATCATTGATTCAATATTTCCATGCACTAATAGTTCTAATTCTGGTAAATTGATTTCTTCATTATCCTTTAAATTATGTTTTATAGTATAATAATCAGTTAACAATTTTTTAATATTTCCTTTATATAATTCTGGAGATATAGATAATCTTTTAAATTTATTTAATTCAATAACTGTTTCTATATTAAATACATTTAATGGATAATTTCCATAAACTTCTAACTTGAATTTATTATTTAATGAGTCACTTATACCAGGTAAACTAGTCATTATTTCAATTGGTAAATTCATTTTATTTAATATTCCTATTATTTGTATTAATGACTCTTTATCTTCTATAGGTATTATGTCTGGCCATTTCCATACTAATTTGTAATTTTTTCCTTGGGATATTTTAATAGCTTCTTTTAAGAAATTAGTACAATAACTAATGTTAAGTTTTTTAGATTTTAATGGATTATAATTTTCTAAATTGTCTTTTGAGATTTCATATAAATTTTTTTCACAGGGGATTTCAATGTAAATAGTATTGTAAAGTGCATCTCCATTTTCAAGAGTATTATTTTCACTTATATACTTTAAACTTTCTAAATTATTTATATATAATGATAAATTTTTAGGTTCGTTTAAATTTAACTTGTTATTACTCTTTGATTTTAGAATTTCTAAATTTTTATTTAACTTTTCAATATTTGATATTGCATTAGCTAAATCTTTATCATTTGGTTTATAATATTTTATTATTTCTTCTTCTAATTTATTAAAAAATTCTCTTCTAAGTTCATTTATTTGGCTTATTGGTGCGAATAATGCTTTACTATTTAAATCAATTTTTAAATCTTGAATATAATATGGAAGATCTCCTATTTTACGAAGTTGTTTTTCAATAGTTTCTCCTGAAATTGGTTTTTTAATAGCTTCTTCCCATTTATTTCCTTTAATTTTAATAGTTAATACTTGTTTATTATTTAATTTAAGATTTCCTTTTAAATGAGGATAATTATTTTTATCAATTCTAAAATAAAGATCAAGTACAGATTTCTTATAACTTTGTTTTGATTTATCATTAATAGAATCTTTAATATTTTTAGTTAAAGAGTTTCTTTTTGTAAGATAAACTTTATCTCCTTTTTTAAGATTCAATGGTACTTTTTTATTCTCTTTTACTTTTTTAACAATAAGTATTCTGCTGGTGATGTCTTTATCTCTTTCTTTTTTTCTCCAATGTTTGTCTTTAGGATCTTTGAGAGTTGGTTTTGATGAAATATCAAATCCATAAGTTTCCATGTTTTTATTCTTTCTATTTTCTTCTCTTTTATTATTTTTTTGTTTTTTTCCTTTTTGTTTATCATTTTTTGTTTTACTCTGTGTTTCATTTATTGATTTATTTATTCTCATTTCAATTAATAAACCATCTCCTTTTTCAGGTATTGTGAGTAGATCATCATTAAGTGAAATAAGTATTTCTTGAGTTTGATCATTATATCTATGAATATTTCCAATATATAATCCATTATGTCCGGGTTTTTTCCTGTTTATAATATTTTGATTATTCTTTGGTATTAAATGACCTGTTGTAAATTCTCTATTAAATACTAATTCTAATTCTTCAATAGATTTTTTATTTTTAGTTTTTTCTTGAGTTTTTAACTCTTGTATTCTTTGAGTGTCTTCTTGTTTTTTCTTATTAAAATTCTTAGCTTTTTTATTTTTAGTTCTTTTTTCTGCATTTTTTATGTTTTGATTTAGTATTTGTGAACTTTTATCATGTCTTAATTTATTTAATCTTTGCCTATAATTATTCACAACTGTATATACATAATCTTTACTTCTCATTCTTCCTTCAATTTTAATACTATCTATATTTAGATTCACTATTTCTCCTAAATTTTCATATAATGAAAGGTCTCTTGGGGATAGTAGATAATTTCCTTCTGTTTTAGGATTAATGATTTTATCTTTATATTTTTGATTATCTATTTCATTTCTTAAAACTAAATCATAAGGTTCTCTACATGGCTGAGCACAAGTTCCTCTATTTCCACTTCTTCCTCCTTGGAAAGAAGAAAGTAAACAATGGCCAGAATAACTATAACATAAAGCTCCATGCGCAAAAATTTCTATTTCAATACCTTCCTCATGAGCATATTTTATGAGTTCTTTAAGCTCTTTCATTTCAATTTCTCTTGGAAGAACTATTCTTTTTATATTGTGGTCTTTTGCCCATTTTATTCCTTCAATGTTATGAATATTCATTTGTGTTGATGCATGGATATTTAATTTAGGAATATTTTCATTTATTATTTTTACAAGACCTATATCTTGAATAAGAACAGCATCTACTCCTATTTTATATAATTCAAGTAAATAGTTACTTACTTTAGCTAATTCATTCTCTTTAATAAGTGTGTTTACAGTAACATAAACTTTTACATTATAAACATGTGCAAAATTTACAGCTTCACGTATTTCTGAAATTGTAAAATTTTCTGCATATTTTCTAGCTCCAAAATTTTCTCCAGATAAGTAAATTGAACTTGCACCAGCTAAAATTGCTGTTTTTAAATGTTCTGAAGATCCAACAGGTGCCAATAATTCTGGTATTTTCATTTTAATCCCTATGTTTATTTTTTGTTCTTTCTTTTTTTTATTATTATTAAATTTCAATCATTTTTAGTTTTTTTAGATTGGGTATTTATTTTTAATAAACTTTTGTAATGGTTTTATTCTTTATTTGTTTTATCTTTAGGTTTTTCATGAATTCTTCCTTCAGGGAAATTTCCTTTATTAAGTCTACTTAATGTTAGTTTTTCAATTTGTTCTCTAAAGATATATAAATCATATTCCTTGTTTGTTTTATTAATTTTTAAAGCTTGAGCATATAATGATAAAATTGTTGAACTATATTTTGCAGAAGAGAATCTACAATCTACAATTATTGTATCAATACCTATTTCTTTAATAAGCTCTAAATCACTTATTAAGCATAAACAATCTTTGTTAATAAAATGACTATGTTTATTATAATCAAAAACAACTTTATATTTAAATTTCTTTCTTTTTTGGTCTTCTAAAATAGCATAATCTGAAGAGTCATTTATAATAAAATCTCTACCTTCATTTAAATTAGAAAAATCATCTTTACTACTCATCACTTCTAAGTTTCCTTGAACAATCATACTTATTTCAGTATCTTCCTCTTTAATATATTGGTATTTAGAAATAGCTTCTTTAATTTCCTTCCAAGATAATTCAGAGGATAATAAAACTCCTTTAAATCCAGAGTCTGATAAATTTTTAATATTATAACTATTCCATATATTTAAGTTATGATTTCCATAAACAGTGGTTTTATTAAATTTTTTAGCAATTCCTGGAGTATCATACATTATAGGTATTTCTATAGATTCTTTTTTCAAGTTATTTATTATTTCACTAACTTTTTCAATTTCTTCATCACTTATAAATGAAGATAAAACCCAAACAAGTTGAGTCTTTTTATCATTTTTAGATGACTCTTTCTCTATAATATTATAAGCTTCTTTTAAGATTTTTTCCACATTTTCAAAATACTCTTTAGGACTATTATATGAAAAAGATGGATCAAAATAATATTTGCTTATTGGTAATTTCACACTTGCTTTTAAAACTTCTAAATCATCTATAAATGTTGCTAAATTTAAATCTTCTTTTTTAATTTCTATGTTTTGATATGAATTATATTCTTTAATGAATTTATTTACTCTTCTTCGAGTATTTTTTATTTCATCTTTATTTGGTTTAGAAGATTCTAATAATAAGTCAGTAGCTTTTTCTAAAACTCTGCGTCTTATTTTGTTAAGTTTTCCAATAGGTAGGAATATATTTTTTTTCATATCTTGAATATTTATATTTTTTATATAAAATGGTGTATCTCCAGTTTTAGATAATTGTTTTTTAATATCTTCTTCAGTTATTGGTCTATTTTTAGCAACTTCTGCTTTTATTTGAGATATGTAATTGAAATTAACTTCTTTTTTATCTATAGTTATATTACAATCTATTATTAAATTCAAATCTTCATTCCAAGAAATATTCATTTCTATAGGTGTTTCTTGGCTTATGTTTTCATTCTTGAATTTTTTTAGGTCTTCATGAGTATTTTTTGAAAAACTTAAATAAACTTTGTCTCCTGGACGTACATTACGTGTTGTATTAAGTTTAACATATTCTTTTGTCTGTTTTATAATATTATCAATATAAATTCCTTTTATTTTATCTTTATATTTGAAACCTATTCCATCTCCTAAGTGTAAATTAATAGGGTTTTCTTTATTTTCTTTTGTAATTGTAATTTCTTCTCCTTTCTGCTCTGTTATTTTCCCGATATAAACTCCTTCATGACCTGAACTTTCTCTACCTAAAACATCTCCAGGTTTTTGATTAAGGATATATCCATCAGTAAACTGACGATTAAATACTAATGTTAAATCTTGAATGTATTTTTCTTTTTCTTCTCCTTCTGCACCATCAATTAAGTGTCTATATGCATTAACAATTGTTCCAACGTAATCTGAAGATTTCATACGACCTTCTAATTTAAGAGAATATATTCCTGCATCTTCTATTTTATCTAATCCATTATAAACAGCTAAATCATGGGTTGAGAGAAGGAATCCATTACCTACATTATATTGTTTATATTTTAGTTTGTATTGTTTACGACAAGGTTGAGCACAAGCTCCTCTATTTCCACTACGTCCACTATTATATGATGAAATATAACAATTTCCACTAAAACAATAACAAAGAGCACCATGTCCAAAGACTTCAAGTTCCATATCTAAATTTTCTTTTTGAAGGTTTTCATGTATCTCTTTTATTTTATCTACAGTTATTTCTCTTGGGAATACAATTCTATCAATGCCATTTTCTGCAGCCCATAAAACACAATTATAATCACTTAAAGTCATTTGTGTAGATGCATGAACTTCTAAATTAGGGATTAAATTTTTTATGAGCTCAATAATTCCTAAATCTTGTACTATTACTGCATCTACTCCTATTTTATATAATTTGAATAAATATTTTATAACATCTACAACTTCAAAGTTGTTTATTAATGTGTTTACAGTTACATGAACTTTAACTCCATTAAGATGAGCATATTCTACTGACTTTTCTATTTCTTCAAGTGAAAAATTTTTAGCAAAAGCTCTTGCTCCAAATCTTTCACCAGATATATATACTGCATCTGCTCCAGCATTAACCGCTACAATAAATGTTTCATAAGACCCTGCTGGTGCTAGTAATTCAGGTATTGGCATTTTTATTCTCCTTTATTTTATTAGTTATTAAGTTTATTAAGTAAGTATATTAATCTAATATTATTACTATGTTGATATTATTATATATTAATTTAGATTTTCTTTAATTTTCTTTCTTTATTTTAATTTGGATTGTTCTTTTTTTATTTAATCTTCTAATTATCTCTTTTTTACTCTTATTTTACTCTTATTTATTTATTAAGTATCCTAATATTTTTATATTTTAAAGTTCAAATTTTATTTATGTATATTGTTCTAGAAGGTATTGATGGTGCAGGAAAATCTACTCAAATTAATCTTTTGAAAGAGTGGTTAATGGAAAATGGTTTAGATGTTGAAACTGTTGTGGAACCAACTGATGGGGATGTAGGTAAATTAATTCGTAAAATACTCACTTATCCTAATGCACTTGATGATAATATTCAAAAAACTTTAGGTCTTTTATTTGCAGCTGATCGTCTTGTTTTAATGAATAAATTAGATTTATTGGAAAAAGAAAATAAGGTGATTATAAGTGATAGGTCTTTTTATTCAAGTTTAGTTTATCAGAAACCCCAAGAATGGATTTATGAAATTAATAAATATGCTAAAATTCCTGATTTAGTTTTACTTATGGATTTAGATGTTAAAAAATCAGTATCTCGTTGTGGTAAGGAAGACACTTTTGAAAATGAAGAGTTTTTAAGTGTTGTGAAAGATTCTTATCAAAAATTAGCTAGAGAAAATGATAATTTTAAAATAATTAACGCTAATAATGGTATTAATAAAGTAAGTTCTGATATTAAAAAAGCTGTTGCACCATTATTTGATATTTGTGCTGATTGTATTAAATAATATTTATAATTTTTATTTTTGATAATTTATTTTTTTAAAATGAGTTTTTTTTTAATTTTTGGATTTTTGTAGAAATTTATAAATATTGTAAAAAATAATGATTAAATAGCTATTTAATAGCTATCTAATTCTTCTAATCTTTTTTTCATACGTGTTACGAGAAAGTCTTGTGCTTTTTCTAACTCTTCTCTAGTTCCTAAAAGTTTAGGTCCATATTCAGTTTGTTCTAATTTTACATTAAATTTTTCATAAACATGAGCAAGCATTTGTTCTCCAACACCATTAGGGAGTTTCATTTCATAAAGTTTTTCTTCTGTCATATTATCACTCCTAAATTGTTATTTAATTCAGTATTTAATTATTAAATTTTATTAATAATTTAATTAGATTCCATAAATTCACGGACAGGTTTTAAAAATTCAATCATGTAATTTGTGATTGCATTTTTTAAATCCATAGGGTGTAAGTTGCCTTCTTCATAAATGGAATATAATTCCTCTTTAGTTAATTCTAAATTACCTCCAAATTTTTCAGGTCTTTCGATGAGTAAAGTATCTTGATTAGGGAATACAAAGAATTCTGCGATTTCAATCATAGGATTACCTTCAATTTCTCCTTGAGGGCAGAAACTTTTTTTGATTTTCTTTTTAATTTCAGCTTCTGTGTCATCTACTGCAATGAAGTTACCCTTACTAGATGACATTTTTTCATCTCCATCAAGTCCATGTAATAATGGGGTGTGAATACAAACTGGAGCTTCTTTACCTATTCTTGGTAAATTTTCTCTTGCTAACATTTGGATTTTTCTTTGTTCCATTCCTCCGAGTGCAATATCTACTTCTAATGCAGACATGTCTGCAGTTTGCATAAGTGGATAAACTACACTAGCTACTTTTGGATTATCATCATGTCTACTTACTTGGTCCATACTTCTTTTAGCTCTTTTTAAAGTAGTTAAAGTAGCTAATTTATAAACATCTTCAGTATATTCTCCTTGAGTTTGGAAACTGGACCCTAAAATGAATTCAGTATCTTCATTAAGGCCTAAAGCTTGGAAACATCTTTTGTTATATTCAGCAGTTTCAGCTATTTCTTCAAGAGTTCCTTTACCATTTAAATATGCATGGAAGTCTGCAAGAAGAATCTTAATTTTAAAACCCATGTTTTGTAATTGTTTAAGTTTCATTATTGTAATAGCATGACCTAAATGAATTTTTCCAGAAGGTTCATAACCAGTATATGCAATAGGATTTTCTTTTCCAAGTTTTTCCTTTAATTCATCAATATCTATGATTTCTAAGGTTCCTTCTTGTATCTTTTCAACTTTTTCTTCTATGTTCATTTTATCACACTTTTTAGTTTATGTATTTAGTTTATTCTTTAAATTTACTTTATTCTTTAAATTTCATCAATTAAATTATTATATTAAGTATATTTTACCTTCTATCTTTATACAGCTAATTTCTTCACCAATATTATAGTTCTCAAATTTATCGTTCATATCAATATCTATTGGAGAATAATCTTCAGGATCTAAAATTTGTAGATAACTTGGTGATTTGGCTGTTATGATTGCTTTAGTGATATCCTTTTTAGTGGATACTTTTTCTAAATTATCATATTCTCGCCATTTTAAAGCTATTTTTTCATAGTTTTCTAAATTTTCAATTTGAATTCTATTTCCATCTATAGCTATTACTTTAGCGATTTTATCTTTGTATTTTATAAAATCATTAATTTCGAATTTTGGAAGTCTTACAGATATCCATATTCTATATAAACCTTTTCCAGTAGATCTATCTTCACTAATAAGTCTTGGGGATTCTTTAATAGTTCCTCCAAGTTCTTCTTTAAGATGTTCAGCTACTTTATTTCCAGATTTTAATGAACCGATGTAATAATCTCTACCTTCTTTGAGCTTAGCTACTTGTGGAATATAAGCTAATTTATCTTTTTTAGATTGTTTTTCAATGGTTCTGTTAATGATTTTTTCAGCTTTTTCGATTTCTGAAGTAGTTAATTCTCTAGAATCTGCACGTAACTGAATTACTGCTTCATAATATCCAGCAACTCTTTTACTGCATTCTGGACAAACTGATCTGTTTACTTTAACATTTGGAGTATGGGTTTCAACTATTTCTTCCCCAAGTACAGTAGCTATTGCTTCAACATAACATTCTGCAATAGTTCCTCTCATTTGATCAATTTCAAGTTCAATTTCTTCATTTTCAGCTAATTCATCAATCTCGATGTTTTTTTCTAATGCTCTGTAAATTATCTCTTCTTCAGGAATGTATGAATCCTTCCATTTTCCTTCTTCTAATTTAGCATTACAATGGCTACAAACAGTAACTGTTATATTTTCTGGAATTTTAATTAACTCATATTTTTTTAAAAAACAGTTTTTACAAATTCCATCAACCATTTCAACATCTGTTGCACCACATTCTGGACAAAACATAAAAACACTCTGGATTAGTTAGATTAATATCTTGGATATTTTATAAATAAAAAATTATATTTCAATAATTTATTACTATAATAAAATTTAATTATTTGTGATTTTTTCTACGAGCGTTTTCACTCTTAAGTTTACGTTTTAATCCTTTTTTGAGGTAGAATT
>JAKSUF010000400.1 GCA_024409145.1 archaeon
CCCCAAATCCCAAACCCCAAACCCCAAACCCCAAACCCCTAGGAAAATAAATATAATTTTTTTTAATATTATTTGTTTGACTAATTTATGACGTGTATATTAATTAATAAAGTAATGGTTTCATTTTCTTTATTATTTTTAATATTATCAATAAGTATTAATGCAGAAGAGACAAGCAGATGGGGAATCAAAGTAGTTGATAAGATCCCATAATTAGATGACAGCAACTTTGAAAAGTTCGTATAAGAGCATAAGTATGTATTTGTTAAGTTCTATGCCCCATGGTGTGGACATTGCAAAGCCTTAGCTCCAAAATATGTCTAATTATATGAATAATATGAAAAAGATAAATCAGAAGTAGCCATAATGTAATTAGATGCCACAGCCTCTACTAAAATGGCCAGAAAATATGAAATCAAAGGTTATCCAACATTGAAATTCTTCATTAATGGAGAGCCAATTGAATACAATGGATAAAGAGAAAAAGCTAAAATAGATGAGTTCATCAAACTTAAAATGAAGGATGCCACCAAATATATTAAAGACTTGACTGAAGTTGCCGAAGTCAAAGATTAAGAAGTGTCTTTAACTTTCATTGCTTAAAAGGAAGATGATAAATTTAAATAATTAGCTTAAACAATAAGAAGATAAAAAGATGATATCAAGGAAGTATATTATATTGTATCTGATAAATATAAGGATTAATGCAAAGATTAGTAATGCATTATATTAGATAGAAAATTCGAATCAGGTAAAGTAATTTTATCTAAGAAGGCTATTGATATGAAAATGTTAAAAGAATTTTTAGATTAAAATTAATATCCTATTGTTTCTTATATGGATTAAAATGCTACAAGTAGATCATATGATAAATACACCTCTTTATTCATTTACTTCACAGCTAATAAATAAGACCCAATGATATAAGAAATGAAGAAATATAGAAAATAATATCCCAACTTAGCTTTATTATATAATGACTTAGAAGGATCTTGGGGTAATAGAATTGGAGAATTCTTTGGAATAAAGAAATCAATGATGCCATGCTTCTTTATTTAAGACTTCTCAAGCAGAAAAAATCTAAAATACATTTTATAAAAGGAAAAAATAGAAATCAAAGATGTAGACTAGTTCTTAGTAGATTTCAAAAAAGGAAAATTAGAAAAGTATACTAAGTCTGAGCCAATACCTGAAAAGAATGATTAAGTCATTAAGAAATTAGTTGCTAAATAATTCAATGAATTAGTAGTCAATAGTGATAAGAATGTATTCTTATTTGTTTATGCTCCTTGGTGCGGTCATTGTAAAGCTTTCCATCCTTAATATGATTTATTAGCTGAAAAGTTAAAGAACATTAAAGATTTGGTATTTATGAAGATGGATGGAACTGAAAATGAAGTAGAAAGTATGAAAGTATCCGGCTATCCAACCTTATTATTCTATAAGAAAGGATCTAAAGGAAAGTCATAAGCCTATGATAAAGCTAGAAGTGAAGATGCTATAATAGAATTCATTGAAAAGAATTCAGATTTGAAAATAAGAGAATAATTAAAAGGATAAAAAGAAGAACCAAAATAAAAATCAGAAGATCTATGATTGTGCCTTTTTTGTTTTATTTTTATTTTATATTTGGAAAAAAGTAAATATTTTTAAATCCTTTTTTTAAAATTATATTAGGGGTTTGGGGTTTGGGGTTTGGGGTTTGGGGTTTGGG
>JAKSUF010000401.1 GCA_024409145.1 archaeon
TTCATTTGGATCTTCAAAATTTGGAATTGCGTCTACTTTTTTTGAATCGGGTGATTTGCTGGCTTTTGTTGTTAATGTATTTTCTTTTATATTTTCGAAGTCAATATCAAAACAAACTGCATTTTTTTTTATTTGGGTGTTTATATTTTGATTGTTAATTAATAATATTATTTAGAAAATGTCTTTATAATACTTTTAATGTTAACTAAGGAGTGAGAAATTATTAAGGATGATTTTGAGCCTAATGCATTTAGAAATAAAACTGATAGGGAAGTTAAGAAGAGACCTCCATGGATTGAATATAAAATTCATATTGTAGTTTTATTTATTGTTATTGTTTCAATGCTTATAGGTGTTATAAAAATTAAGCTCACTAGTACAATTAGTATTTTATTGCTCCCTTTAATCTATGCTTTAGTTATTGGTTTAGCTCTTTATTTACTAAAACCAATTAAGTTTGTAGGACCTAAACAATCTAAAGTAGCTGAAGGGATTATGGTTTTGTTTATTGGTGTATTAATTGCTAAATTGGCTGTTTCAAGCGGACAATCTATTGATACTATTATTAAAATGGGTCCAGTTTTATTAATTAAAGAATTTGGTTCTTTGGGTTCTTTATTAGCTTTACCTGTTGGTTTACTTCTTGGTTTTAGAAGAGAAGTAATTGGTATGACAACTTCTATTTGTCGTGAACCTGATTTAGGTATTATTATTGATAGATATGGATTCAAATCTCCTGAAACTCGTGGAGTTTTAAATGTATTTATTATTGGATCTATTATTGGAACTGCATTTAGTAGTTTGTTATCTAGTATTTGTGCTTCAGTTATACCATTACATCCTTATGCATATGCTATGGCATGTGGTATGGGTAGTGCAAGTATGAATGTAGCAGCAGTAACTCCTCTTATGCAGTTGTTCCCAGCTATGGCTACTGATTTAGAAGCTTTTGCAGGATGTAGTAATCTTATTACTTTCTGTTTAGGTATTTATTTAGTTATCTTTGTAGCTATTCCTATTGCTGAGAAAATTTATTCTTGGTTTGGTCCATCTGATGATGGTTCTGGTTATGGTGGTTCTGAAGTTGTAGAAAAATCTAAATATGCTGATAAAGAAGATGATGGTGATAAAAAACTTTTAAATTTAGATTTATCTGAAGGATCTGTATTAAGTTGGGGTAAGCTTGAAAGATGGGTTGTTTTACTTATAATATTTTCAATTATAGTGTCTGTTGGTAATTATGTAGGTTTCCAAAGACCTATTATGACTACATTAATTGGAATGTTGCTTTTATCTGCTATATCTATTGTTGGTATGGCTATTGAAAGAATAGTAAATGTTAATATTCCTTCTCTGGTTTACATAAGTTTAATTGGTATTATTCTATCAATTCCACAAATGCCTACATCAAGTATTATGTCTTATTATGTTTCTAGCATTGACTTGAGTGTTATTTGTACTGCATTTTTAGCTTATGTTGGTATTGCTATTGGTAATGATTGGGATAAGTTTGTAAAAATGGGATGGAAAGGAATTATTGTTACTCTATTTGTAATTGGAGGAACCTTTTTACTTTCTGCAGTTATTGCACAAGTAAGTTTATTAGCTACTGGAATGATTTAATTATCATTCTGTCTTTTTTTATTTTTTTAGTGTTTATTTTTTTTTTAGGTTTTTTTTTTTTTTTTTAATCTGCATTTTTCCACGGT
>JAKSUF010000402.1 GCA_024409145.1 archaeon
AATTCTTATATTTCTTAAACTTAGAGTGTCAAATATATACAAAAAAAAGAGATATTTTTTTATCTCTTTACTTTACTAAGTATTTCTTTTATCTTTAAATATAATTCATTTACAGCATAACTTTCATCTGCACCATCATATCTAATTATTCTTTTTCCTTCTAAGTTATTCATATAAACTATGTATCTATTATTATCTTTATAAATACCAAAAGCTTTTGGTTTTTTATAGTCTTCATCAATAAATATTCTAGTTATTTCTGTACTTGGAAGATTTAAACTATTATACCAAGATTTTAATTCTTCAATAGTTTTTGGGGTATTATTTTTCTTATAACCATTATTTTTAGCTCCACAATAATTACAATCAATATCGTCTTCATCAATTAGAGAGCCACAGTAATCACATAATACTTTCATTTTACCAATCGCTACCCCAATCTGTACTTCCTGAGTCCCATGAATCACTACCTGAGTCCCAAGATGATCCTCCATCCCATGAACTATCATTGTCATAACTATTATTGAATGAATCTAGATATTGAGAATAATAATCAGTGTCTTCAAAGTCTTTGCAGTCATAGTTTTCATAGTATGCTGAGTGTTCTATTGTACTACCATCAAATGTTGGATTTGTAGTAGTATCCCAATCATTTCCATCATATATATACCATTGACTATCTAAGAAATAATAATATCTATCGTCTTGTTTATAATATCCACTTGGATATCCTACTTTTTCATAATAAATAGCTGTTTTAGTTATATCAGTAGCATTATATTTATCTAATAATTCTTCTGAATAAGTGAAGTCTCCAATAATTGGATCAGCATTATCATAGTATTTCCATTCTTCATCATAATAGAACCATTGTCCACTATAATGGTAATATAAAATATTTTCTTCTTCTAAATAAATATATTTTAATGGATATCCATGTTTCTCAATAAATTCTTTATCTTTTCTAAAATCACTACATTTTAAACTATCATCTGGATAGTATGATGATCTTAAAGTATATGGATCTTCTGGTTTTTCTATTTCAACCCAACCATCTCTACATGCATACCAAGTATTATCATAATTAAAATATACTTCATCGTCTTTATAATAATAGTCTGTTAAATAAGTACGATTTTTTTCTGAATTAATAAATACAGAAAAAAATAATATAAATGGTGATAAAAATATTAATATAAAAATTACTAATACAGCTATGGCTGGTTTTTTATTAGCATTTCTATTTTTACCATGACTTTTTTGGTTATTAATTTCTTCTTTAAGTCTTAAATATAATTCATTTACTGCGAAACTTTCATCAGTACCTTGGTATCTAATTTTTCTTTCACCAGTGTCTTTATTTTTATATACTACGAATTCTCCAGAATCATTTTTATATATTCCAAATGCTCTTGGTTCTTTTATATTTTTACCAATAAAGAATCTTGTTGTTTCTTCACTTGGTAAATTCATATCACTGTACCAAAGTTTTAATTCTTCAATAGTTTTTGGTACTCTATAACCACTTCTTTTATAATTGGGATTATTAGCTCCACAGTTAAGACATTTTTCATCTGTATCACTAATTTCCATTCCACAATAATTACATGTTTTCTTTTCCATAATTCCTCTATAAACTAATTAATTCTAAGTAATTTAAATAATTATTTGTTTTAATAACTTTATT
>JAKSUF010000403.1 GCA_024409145.1 archaeon
AAGACATACTCCATTCTTTAACGGATACAGACCACAATTCTATTTCAGAACTACAGACGTAACTGGTGTAATCCAATTACCAGCTGGTGTTGAAATGGTAATGCCTGGTGATAACGTAACTATGGAAATTAAACTTATTACTCCAATCGCAATAGAAAAAGGATTAAAATTCGCTATTCGTGAAGGTGGTAAAACAGTTGGTGCTGGATCAGTTGCTGACATAAAAGCTTAATTTGAAATTAGTTGAATTTTAAATATGAAGTAAAAGGGGTTCTAAGTCAATAGTTGGGGTGTAAATTCTAAAAATTACTTAGAAACATGTTAGAAATGGCAAACTTTAAAAGTTTGTCATTTCTTTTTTGCTTTTTAGAGTTTTAAGACAGCACAAAAGCTCCAAATGAAATTTGGAGTTTTTATGTATATTAAAATGTATATAATTAGATTTTACAGTCTTTAAGCATAATCAAATTTCTTAATGTATTAAGATTTCTGTAACCATAACCTAGTCTTTTAATTACTTTAATTTTGTTGTTTTTTCCTTCTGTAGCACTGTTTGTATAGCTTGTACTAAATGAATTAAGAATTTCTTTGTTCCATCTAAGTAAAGTTTGTGCAGCACTTTTAAATGGTTTTAAAGTTGAAGATAATGCATCATCAATCCAATCTCTAAATAAAATCACTTTTTCTTCGTAGGAATCTGCATATTTAATCTTTAAAAAGCTTTGGTATAATTGGTATCCATATTTTAATTCGCCGCTTAATTCAAAGGCATAGTTTAGTTTTTCTTCACATTTTAGTATGCTTTTTGGATTAACTTTTTCAATATCTTTCATTAGATTTAATTTTAGATTTTTAAAATATTTTCTTTCTGTACAATTTGTATTTCTCCAAATATTTAGTCTTAATTCATCAAGTGCGTTTGAAATTATACGAGTGTAGTGAAATCTATCAGCAACAATTTTTGCATATTTCAATTTGGCTTTTACCGCATTTCTAAAAGTATCATATAAATCCATTGTAACAAGTTCGACTTCATTTCTGTTTTCAATAGAGTTAAAGAAATTAAGTATATCTTCATACTTTCTTGTTCTTAGAATTGTTACGGTTTTGCTTGTATCTAAATCATATATATGAAGGCAATATTTAGATTTATCACAGTTGCCTTTAAATTCATCTATACCAATTCTTTTAGGTAATTTAGTAATATTATTCCATTGCATAAAATAAGCAAAATAGCTTAAATATCTAGTAACTACACCTGGTGAGGTATAATTTTTCTTAGTTACGTCACTAATTGTTAAAGAATAGTTTTGAAGATCATTAATAATACCATTAAAAAGCTCATTTGAGCTTCTAAAGCGTGGATTAACAATGTTGGTGTAATCCATATAAAATTTTTTATCGCAGTTTTTGCAACGTAAGCGAGCTTTTTTTAGGTATAAATATGTTTCACAACCATTTATAGGTATATGTTTAATTTTTTGTATTCTGTAATCGTGTATTCTTTTAGTTATACATTTGCAAGAAGGACAAACACATTCTTTAATTTTCTTTGAAATGTATATAGAATTCACATTATCAGAAATATTTGTTAAATTTTCATCAATAATAATATCTTTATCTTGTAATTTTAATAATTTTTTTATATAATTTTTATGCATTTAAAAACATCTCCTTAGATTA
>JAKSUF010000404.1 GCA_024409145.1 archaeon
CCCCAAACCCCAAACCCCAAACCCCAAACCCCAAACCCCTAATAAATTTGAAAAAATTCAACCTAATTAAGTTTATTAGTTTATAGAAATTTCTAAAACATTTATAAATTTTGGAATTGGGTGTATTTGACAAATGCTAAAAAAACATGATACTAAATTTTATGCATTTAGAATATTCTTATTCATCAATGTCTCAATGCTTTTCGGCTTTGAGTATTTCCATGACAATTGCATGGCAGTGATCGGCAGTGATATTGCTATTGATTACGGAGTGGATAAGAACAAAATAGGTGTCTTATCCTCCGTTTATTTCTATATAATGGCTGTCATGCAGTTAGTCTCAGGATGTGTTTCTGATGTTCTCGATCCTACTGTCTACATTTCTATTGCTTAGTTTATTGCTTGTGCAGGTGGTCTAATAACAGGCTTCAGCACTAATTTAACAATGGGCTGCATTGGCAGGGCATTATCTGGAATTGGGTGTGGCAGTGTATTTGTCCCTATTAGTAAAATAGTGTTCATTTGGTTTGAATAAGAGAAATATCCATTGATGATGGGGATATCAATGATATTTGGAAGCTTGGGTTCTATTTTTAGTTCATTACCATTGGCAATTTTAGCTAAAGAGTATAAATGGCAAACAATATATTTTGTAGCAACAGGATTTTAATTTGTGCTCACTCTTTTATTTTTCATATTTTGCAGAGGAACTCCAGAAGATAGATACTATGAGCCAGTTAATAACTTAAAGAAATATTCATTCCCTACCATTTTGGACTACTTTAAATAAATGGGAAGCAACTTTTTGGTTATTGCTAAAAATCCTTATAATTGGCTTTTAGATGTTTTCGTATGCTTAAAAGATGGCGCATTCTTTAACTTATCAGGATTATGGGCTGGCCCATGCTTATAAGATGTTAAAAATTATTCTGACACATAAGCAGGAATATAATTAATGGCATTTTCAATAGGAGTAATAATAGCCTCAATAGTGTATCCCCCTTTAACTGACTTATTTAAAAATAAAAAATGGGTTTGCTTGATTTCTGTTCTTATTTCTGTAGGCTTATTATTAGTAGTAGCTTTTGAATAGGAAATAATAAAGTTTGGAGTTTATTTCTTATTATTTACTCTTATTGGTTTTCTTACAAATGGAGTAACAGGAATCAACTTTTCCATTTCTACTGACTACTTTAATCCTGATCTGGCGGGAACTGCTTCTGGATTATGCAATTTCTTTTCTATTATGGGAATCGCTATTGAAGAAACAATATCAAGTTCTATAATACCCTCAGGAGGAAGTATAACAAATGAGGAAACAGATGAGAAGGTATACATGCCTGAAGGATATAGAAATGGAATTTGGCTCTTTAGTGCTGGTGCTTGCCTTGTAGCTGTAATTGCAGGCATTTTCTGTAAAGACACTTACAAATCAGAGGAATAACAAAAATAAGAAGCAAAATAAAATTAAGAACATAGAAATGTTGATGTTATTTAGATGACTAATTAACCATAATAGCAGGCTAATTAATAATAAACTAATAATGACCCATAACATAATAAATAAATATCAAAGAAAACAATTAGTACAAGTGATGGCGGTCATGATTCAGAAAGACATATATTAACTAGAACTAATGAACACAGTCCAGCAGGTTCAAGCCATTTCAGCGATCATCAAT
>JAKSUF010000405.1 GCA_024409145.1 archaeon
TATAAAATTACAACCCATAGAAAAAATATAAATTAAATAAAATAACTTAAAATAATTTAAAATGATAAAAATAATAAGAATAACAAAATAAAAAACTAAAAAAGATTAAAAAATAATTCTAGAAATAAGAATAAAAAATAATTGATTAGATAATAATTAATTGATAATTAATTGATAATTAATTGATAATTAATTAAATAAATGATTAATAAGCATTAGGATTTCTCTTAATACAAGTATAAATCATGATTTTAATATCTAAACTTAAACGCCAATTTTCTACATACTGAATATCATATTCAATACGTTTTTTAATAGATGTATTACCCCTATAACCATTAACTTGAGCAAGTCCAGTAAGACCAGGTCTTACTTGATGTTTTACCATATACTTAGGAATATCTTTTCTAAATTCATTTACAAAGTAAGGACGTTCTGGACGAGGCCCAACAACACTCATTTGACCTTTTAAAACATTGAAAAACTGAGGTAATTCATCAATACTAGTTTTTCTAATAAAACTACCTACAGGAGTTTTTCTTGAATCATTTTTAGTAGTCCATTTAGATTTTTCTTCATCTGGATCTTGAACATACATACTCCTGAATTTATACATCATAAATGGTTTTCCATGATAACCAATACGTTCTTGTTTAAATATAATAGGTCCCGGAGAAGTTAATTTAATAGCTATTGCAGTAACCAACATTATAGGAGAAGTTATAATAATCGCAATTATTGAAATGACAATATCAGAAGATTTCTTGATAAATTTATTAAATGCATTATCCAATGGAACATATCGAATATTGATTAATGGCAAATCATCAATCATCTCTACAGAAGGTTTTGCAGGAATATATCTATAATAATCTGGAATGATTTCTGCTCTAATACCTGCTTCTTCACAAGTATCTACAATCTCATTTAAATAAGAATAATACTCCATAGGAATAGCTATTATAACCCTATCAAATGAATTTCTACTTAAAATATCACCTAATTCCTCAAAAGTTCCAATAAATTTATATTTACCCACAGATTGTCCAACATGCTCTTTCTTACCTAAAAAACCACCAATAGAATAACCCAAATAAGATTTAGTTTCAATTTTACGAGCAAATTTAAATGCAATCTCATTATCCCCAACAATTAATATATGTTTTAAATTTTGATTATTTGAACGCAATCTTCTTAGATAATATACAATTACCGCTCTTTCAAATATTCCCAGAATCATTGCAAAAACACTTAAAAGTAAAAGCATTATTCTTGAAAAATCAGGTTCACGTATAATAAATAAAACAGCTACAAGAAAGATACCTGCCATAATATCTGATTTTATAATAGATGAGGCACCTGAAAAAACAGATTTTTGATTCCTAAATGGTTTATACAGACCAAAGAAATAATAAAGAATAATGTATGTTGGGACAATAATAAAAGAGGTAAAGATAAAATAAGAAGAAAATGGAAGACTTCCACCAATAGGACCAAATATAGTAGTTTTAAATCTAACATAGTATGCAAGTACTAATGATACTAAAACTACAAAAATATCGATAACTACTAATGTAGCATTTAAAAATCTTTGATTTTGCTTAATCATAATATCTCTCTAAAATCACAATATACTGTTAGTCATTTAAAAAATAATAACCACACATAATAAATAATATT
>JAKSUF010000406.1 GCA_024409145.1 archaeon
AAAATAATAAGAAATTAAATTTAAAATTTAATAATTTTTTTAAATTTAATAACTTATTTAACTAGTTGTAATTATTTAAATAAAGTATAAATTACTGTTTAAAAACTCAGAATCGCTTGTTACATCAATTCCCATAGCTTTTAAATCTTGTTCATCTTTATCATTTAATATTACAGTACTATGTGCTTTACAATATTTTAATTCTTTAAGTTTAGTTGCAGCTAATTTAGCATTTTCATCTGCAGTAGCAGAGATTGCAAGGGATGCTAAAATATCTTCAACACTTAAACTTGCTTTGTTCTGACCTAAAGTATTAGTTTTTAAATCTTCCATTGCATCAAAGACATTTGGTGAAATTAAATGAGTTTCATCATCGATATTAGCTAAGTATTTGATTGCATTTAATATTGCAGCTCCTGCAGCAACCATTTTTTCAGAACTTTTTCCTGTAATGATAGTTCCATCATTAAGTTCAATAGCTACACCATCTAAGTTCTCATTGCCTGTTTCTTCTTGTTTTGTTTTAACATATTCTCTTGCAGCTACAACACACTTTCTATCTTCTACAGATGCACCAATTTTGGTCATTAAAAGTTCGTTACGTTCAAGAGAATCTAAATCGATTTTACCTTTTTTATAATCACAAGATGCAATTAAAAATCTTCTAATAATTTCTTGTTTAGCTGCTTCTTCACAGATTTCATTATCTTCTATACCAAATCCTGCTCTGTTAACTCCCATATCTGTTGGGGATAAATATTCAGACTTATCTCCGGTAATTTTTTCGATAATTCTTTTTACAACAGGGAATGCTTCTAAATCCCTATTATAATTTACAGCTAAATCACCATATGCATCAAGGTGGAAGTTATCAATCATATTAACATCTTTTAAATCTGCAGTTGCAGCTTCATAAGCAATATTTACTGGATGTTTTAAAGGAAGGTTCCATATAGGGAATGTTTCGAATTTAGCATATCTTACTTTTCTTCCTTTTTTGTATTCGTGGTATAATTGTGAAAGACAAGTTGCAAGTTTTCCACTTCCTCCTCCAGGAGCAGTTACAACTACTAAAGGTTTAGTCACTTCAACATATGGGTTAGCACCATATCCTTTATCACTTACAATAGTGTCTACATCAGTTGGATATCCTTCAGTATAGAAGTGTTTGTATACTTTAATTCCTCTACGTTCTAATTTATTCATAAACATTGTAACGGAAGGTGATTCTTGATACCTTGTAACAACAACACTGTTTATTGAAAGACCATATCTTCTAAATGTGTCAATTAAACGCATTACTTCTAAATCATAGGTTATACCAAAGTCTTGACGAGTTTTACTACCAATAATATCTCCAGAGTAAATACAAATTATAATTTCTGCATGATCACTCATTTTTTGTAAAAGTTTAATTTTAGCATTTTCATCAAAACCAGGTAATACTCTCATTGCATGTTTATCATGAACAAGTTTACCACCAAATTCTAAATAAAGTCTTTCACTTTCTCCTTCATTAATCCTTTTTAGAATATGTTCAGATTGTTCTTCAATATATTTTTCTGCATTAAAACCTTTTAGTTTAGTCAATTTCATCACCCTTATTAATAACTATTTATTGATTTATTCAATTATAGTTATTTTATATAATTACTATTCATAATAGTTACCTATTAATA
>JAKSUF010000407.1 GCA_024409145.1 archaeon
ATTTTATATAAGAAAAAAATAGTGATAAAATCACTATTTTAGTCTACTTTTATTAATATAATTTCTTATTACATATTCATTGTCTTGAACTTTCTTTTTCTTCAATAACTTTGCTGACTTTTTCTTATATTTTTTATAGTCCTCTTCAAGTTCACATGTTTTTGGTTTTCTTTTTAATGTATTAAATCTTGCTCTATATAATGTTCTTCTATCAAGATCCAAATCATTATATAAAAGAATCATAAGTAATTCTTCAATAGCAGCAAATGATGCAACAACGCAGCATATAGCACATATTGCATTCATATCCATCACATCAAAAAATAATGGTGCAAGGAATAAACATAAACCTGCAGCTTTATTTGAAAAACTATGTATCATTCCTACTGTTTCATTCTTTAAAGAATTTAATCCTTGTGTTAAACATTTAATTATTAAAATTATAATTGCCCAGAACCATAACTTAATATTAATTTGATCAAATATTGATGGTACAATTTTTATAAATGAAACTATGCAAAAAATTATATCTGCAAAAGAATCAAATCTTGCTCCAAATTCTGTTTGTAATTTTAAACATCTTGCAATAAATCCATCAAGTATATCTGTTAATCCACAAAGGATATATACAAGGTAGAATATAAAACTAAAAGGATAAGTAAAAAATAAAAATATGCAAAGTAATACTCTAAGTAATGTTAAATAATTTGCTAAGTTTTTCATATACTCTCCTTTCTTAATCTTTTTATAATCTATAAATAATATACAAAACAAAAAAATATTTTCAATAATTTATTTAATATTATTGGTTTCAGAAGTTATTTTTGCATGAAACTTTATTCATATTATATTTTTAAATATTTTATAAAATATATTGTAAATTAGTTTAAAAATCATATTCTCAATAAATATTTAATAAATAGGAGATTTATTATGGAAAAAAAAAAAGATCCAATTAGAAAACCAATACAAAAAAGATCAATTGAAAAGAAAAAGAAAATAATAGATACAACATTTAAACTAATCGAAGAAAAAGGATACTATAGTGTATCTACTCCTGAAATAGCTAAAGTTGCAGGTGTTAGTACAGGTATTATATATAGTTACTTTGAAGATAAGCATGACATCTTAATCGCTGGGGTTAAAGATTATATGGAACAATTATTTAGTACTATTTTAGATATTCCAGATGATACTAAGATTACACCAAAAGAATTACCTGAAAGATTTGATAAAATAATGAAGAAATTTATTAATTCTCACAAGCATTTAAAACAAGCTCATTCTAAAATTATGGAACTTGTTTATTCTGATCCAAAGGTTGATGAAATATATAAAGAACTTGAAATGAAACTTAGTGATAAGATTGTTTCTTTATTACTTAAAAATGGATTCAATAGAACAAACATTAATGAAAGAGTTCATGTATCAATAGGTCTTGTTAACTCTCTTCTTTATGAAAATACATATCATAAACACGAAAAGTTAAACTATACAAGAATGTTTGATTACACAACAGAACTTATCCTTACATTATTTAAGGCATAAAACAAATGTTAATAATTTTATCTATCTATAAATACATCTACCCTTGCTAGGGTAGATTTTTTTGCATTAAAAAACTCCATCAAAAAACCCCTAGTTTATGGATCCAGGGGTCAAATGAG
>JAKSUF010000408.1 GCA_024409145.1 archaeon
TTTAATAAAAATATAACAAAACTATAATAAATTATTATATAAACATAATTACTTTTAAAAAAAAAAAGTTTAATATATATTTAAATTATCTAACAAGATAAATTATTTTTAAAGAAACAAAATTAGGTGAAACCTTGGAAAAACCACAATTAATAAATTTTATTGCTAATATACTTGAAGGTTCTGGCTTTAAAGTTTATAAGAATTTTAAAACAACACAACAAATAGTAGATATTTATGCAATTTTACCAACTTCTATGGGAGATTTTGCACTTGTTTTAGGATGTAAAAACAATGCCAAGGATGAAGTTATTGGAATTGATGTTTTAAAAGAAATGGAAATGGCTAAGAAAAACCTAAGAGCATCTAAAGTTGGTGTTATAACAAGTTCAAAATTTTCAGATCAAGCTAAAATTTATGCTAAAGAAAGACATATTAAATTAGTGGATAGAACTGATTTAATACGTTTAGCAAAAGATTACAATGAAACCAAAGATAAATCTGAAGAATTCCAACATGAAGAAAATAATATCTACCAAAATAAAGAGTATTATAATTCAAGTTCTGAAGAATTAGATTATTCTGAAGATTATTATTATGAGGATTATAAAGAATTTAATGAAGAGGATGATGAAAGATATCGTGCAGAGTATTTAACTAGAAGTTATTACTCAGAAATTACTAATAATCAAATTAGCTCAAATTCATTAAATAGATTTGGACTACCTACTCAAAAAGAACATTACAAAAATAAAATACCAATGCAAAGAAAAAATAGGATGACTAATGTCCAATATAATGTAAAAAAAGCTCCAAGAAAATCTATAGGTGAAACATTAAAACCATTACTCACTAATCCAGTAATAGATATTTTATTGATTGTAGCTATTTCTTACTTTGCATCATTCCTATTTGGAAAAGTAGCACATATGCCTACAGGATACTTAGGATTAATTGAATTAGCATTAGCATTGATTTTATCCTTTGGATTAAACATATACACAGATCGTGAAAATCCAAATCTAATGATGAAAAGTGTTTTAATCTTCTTTGCATCACTTGCAATTTTATTAGTTTTAGTACTTTTATTATAGATGAATATAAATTATGTAATTAATTTTTAATTATAATAATTTAATCATCACTTTTTTATTTTTATTTTTATTTATCTAAACCACCACCAAATTGAAAACCATCAAATTATCTTCCTTTTTTTTGAGAATAACCTAAAATACAACTTAATAATTTATACAATAAAGATAAGAAAAACTAAAAATAAATGAAAATATTAAAAAAATAAAAAGTAGTGAAAAATATTAATAAGTAAATAATAACGAGAGCTAAAAAAAACTAAATAAGAAAATAAGTACTAAAAAATAAGTTAAATAATAGAAATGGTTCCGGCGAGATTCGAACTCACGGTCCCCTCGTTGTAAGCGAGGTATCATACCCCTAGACCACGGAACCAAACAAATGAAAAAAATAAATTGTTAAGTAATAGAAATGGTTCCGGCGAGATTCGAACTCACGGTCCCCTCGTTGTAAGCGAGGTATCATACCCCTAGACCACGGAACCAAACAAATGAAAAAAATAAATTGTTAAGTAATAGAAATGGTTCCGGCGAGATTCGAACTCACGGTCCCCTCGTTGTAAGCGAG
>JAKSUF010000409.1 GCA_024409145.1 archaeon
TAAATAGTATTAATAAATTATTTATTGTTTACTAATAAATTAATAAATCTTATTATTGAATAAATTATCATTGGATAAAAAGAGTGTGGATAAATAAGTTATAATATTATATTACTTAATTTATCCTATTTTCATTTATCTAGTTAATTTTTTAACATTTCTTTTAGCAAAGAAATATCCAATAGATGATCCAATTGTTCCACCTATGATGATTCCCCAGTAAACTCCTAATTCTCCCCAGTTTAAGACTGCTACGAATATTATAATACAAATCACAATAGCTATTAATTCTCTTATGAATGTTAAAACTAATGAGTTGAGTCCTTTTCCAATAGCTTGGAAATAATTAGCTGCTATTAATCCGAGAGGCATAGTAACTATGTATATTCCAAGTACTCTAATAGTATCAGTGATTAATGGAGCTAAGTTTCCACTTGCACTGGAGTGTGAGAATAATTGAGATAACTCTCCTGCAAATACAAAGAATAATAAGAATACTCCTACAGATAACATTAATGCGAATTCAATTGCAGAGTTAAATGCAGTTTTTAAATTATCCCAGTTTTTACTACCATATGCAGTTCCAACTACGGTAATTGCAGCAATTCCTACACCCATTGCTGGAGTAATTCCTAAACCTACTAATCTCCAACTTGCACTGAATACTGCTACTCCTGCAGTTCCTGCTATAACTGAGAGCACTCCATTTACGATTCCAGAAAGTAATGCCATAATAAGTTCTTCAAGACTTGCAGGAATACCTACAATTAATATTTCTTTATAGATTTTTAAATCAGTTTTATAATCCTTAAAATTAGCTTTTATTTGGCCATCTTTCTTAATTAATATCCAATAAGTCATTGGTATAAGTGCCATTACTATTTGTGCAATGATAGTTGCTATAGCTGCTCCTGAAACACCCATATTTAAGGTGTAAATGAATATTGGGTCAATAATCATATTTAATATAGCACTTGCAATTATTGGGTAAGTTGCTCTTTTTACTGCTCCTTCACTACGGAATATTCCTGCATACATATTTGGTAATAAGAAAGAGAAAAGACCAAATATAATCCACCAACCATAAGCTCTTCCAAGTTCCATTACTTTGGAAGCACCTAATGCTAATAAAATATTATCTAAGAATAATAAAAGTATTGTGGTTAATACAATTACTAATATTACTATAAATATTATTCCATGTGTTGCAGTATTATTTGCTTGTTTTTGATTTTTTTGTCCAATAAATCTTACAATTGCTGAATTTGCTCCTGCACCAAGTCCACTTCCAAGACCTACAATGGCCATGAACATTGGAGTTATAAACCCTACTGCTGCAAGTGCATTTGGTCCAAGTCCAGATACCCATGCGCTATCAATAACATTGTTTAACATTGCAAATATTAAACTTATCATTATTGGCACGGCTAAAACTTTAATTGCTTTTTTAGGATTTGTTTGGATTAAATTCTGTTCTTTATTTTCTACATTATTCATAATCAACATCCTATTAAAAATTTATATAATATTTTTTATACTATACTAATTTATTCTTTATATTATATTATTGTTTATATTATATGTTTATTTTAAATAGGTGTTGTAGATAATGTTGTTGGGGTGGTTTTTTAATTGCAAAAAATTACTAAATTCTTTTG
>JAKSUF010000041.1 GCA_024409145.1 archaeon
TATTGAACTTTTACTGAATTCTAACTAAATAAAAAAATTATTATTTTTTGATAGAATCACAATTCGATTTAACACTATAACTTTCTAACACCTCTACATTAATAATATCATAACTATAATCAATTAATTAAAGCATCGGATTTATTCCTAATAATTAATCCTCCAAAAATAGTATTCAATAAATTCTTAAATTAACTTCTAAATTCTATATTAATATCATTCAACACGTGTTTTAGTTATATGAACAAATATTTATATCTTAAAATTATATATTATTAATTGTTTGTATTATGGGTGATTTGTTTGAATAGTAAAAAAATATTCTTTCTATCTATCTTAATTATTTGTATGTGTATGGTAATTGGACCTGTTTCTGCAATTGATGATTATGATGATGGTTATTTGAGTTCTTCTGATTTGGACTCTAATTTAATTGCAGTTTCTAGTTCTGAGGAAAATATTTCTAGTTGTGATTCAGAGCCTTATGCTCTATATGATGATGTAAATTCTAATACTGAGCTAAGTTCTGTATCTACTAATTCTGTGTCTGATTTAAGTGAAGAATCTACTAATTATACAATCTATTTTAATGTAAATGCAGCTTCTGATGGTGATGGTACATTTGAGAATCCATATAAAGAGTTTAGTTTTTCTAAATTAAAGTCTAATTGTTCTGCATTTTTTTATAATGGTGTTTATAATTTAAATGAAGATTCTATAAAATTTGATAATTTAAGTTCTGTTACTTTATCTGGTGAAGATTCTAATAATGTTATAATTGGATATAATGGAACAAATGTTTTTAAATTTGATGATTTTACTATTAGTGATTTAACATTAAAAGGGTTCTATATTAGTGTAAAATCTCGTTTTAATGGAACTAATGTAATATTTAGAGATTCTGTTGCACCTAATCTTATTGGAGATGATTCTTATGGTGGCGTAATTTGTTCTATATATTCTGTGGAATTATTTTTAACTAATTGTTCTTTTATAAATAATTCTGCTAAATATGGTGGAGTTATATCTTGTTGGAACAGTCCTATGAGTTTAATTGTTGTGAACTCTAAATTTATAAATAATTCTGGGGTTTATGGTGGTGCTATTTACTCAAAAGGTGGTGATGGTATGGTCATAAATATGACTATCCTTGATTCTGAATTTATGAATAATTCTGCTAAATATGGTGGTGCTATTTATTTAGATACTAATGTAACTGGTATTATCAAGGGTTCTAAATTTTTAAATAATTCTGCTTCTGAATTTGGAGGTTCTATTTCTTTATCTAGGTGTTCATTAGATTTAAATGATTCTGAATTTGAAAATAGTTGTTCTGAATTAGGTGCTGGTGGAGCTATTTACTTAATCCGGTCTAATGGTAATTTAAATAATATTGCTTTTAATAATTGTTCTTCTGAATTTGGAGGGTCTTTATGTTCTTTATTAACTAATCTTACTATGAAAGAGTCCAGATTTAGAAACTCTCATGCTAAATATTCTGGTGGTGCTGTTTATGTTGAGTATGATCCTATTATTATAAATTCTTCTGAATTTTCTAATTGTTCTTCAATTAGGGGTGGGGCTATATTTATTGATTCTTGTGATTCTTTTACATTATCAAATTCTAAATTTATAAATAATAATGCAAGTTATGGTATGGATTTATTCTTTAATGAAAATCCAGTTTTTAATAATATTAATAATGTATTTGTTAATAATAATACAATTCATAATCAAAGTGAATTTGAATTACCTTGTATTGATGATAACTCTACTGTTATTGTTAATAATAATATTATAGTTAAGGACTTACCTGATAAATATGATTTAAGAGAGAAAGGTTATTTAACTCCTATTAAAAATCAGTTTGATGGTGAAGATTGTTGGTCTTTTGCAGCAGTTGCAGCTATTGAATCTGCTATTCTAAAAGCAACTAATGGAACTCAATCTTATATATTTTCTGAAGAGAATCTTAAGAATCTAATGAGAGTTTATTCGGATTATGGTTGGCCATTTGATTTTGATTCTGGTGCTATAGCACCTATGGCTATTGCTTATCTAGCTGGTTGGTTAGGTCCTGTTTATGATATTGATGATAAATATTCTGATTTAAGTGTATTGTCTCCAGTTTTAAGTCCGATAATACATGTATCAAATATTATTTGTGCAGATTTGGATGATAAGGATCATGCAATTAAAGAGTCTATTAAGTACTTAATCTTAAATTATGGTGCAGTATCTACGGTTTATTGTCATAATGATAGTTATTATAATGAAGATACTCATTCTTACTATTATAATTATGATGATGATATAAATCATGCTGTTGCTATTGTAGGATGGGATGACAATTATTCTAAAGATAATTTTATCATTACTCCTCCTGGTGATGGTGCTTGGATTATAAGAAATAGTTGGGGATCAAGTTTTGGTGATAATGGATATTTCTATATATCTTATTATGATACTTCTTTTTCCCATAGTTATAATAAAAATTTAGATAATTATGTTATTGTTCTTAAGGATAGTAATAATTATACTAAAAATTATCAATATGATTTAGGAGTAACTGATTGGATTACAAGTGGAAATAATACTATTTGGTATAAAAATACATTTACTTCCAAAGGAGATGACTTATTAGCTGCATTTTCTACTTACTTTAAAGCTAAAACTAATTACACTGCTTATATTTATATAAATGATGTATTGACTCTTAATCAAAGTGGATATGTTGATTATATGGGTTATCATACAATACAATTAAATGACCTTATTTCTATTAAAAATGGGGATAAATTTTCAATTGTTATTCAAGTAGATAATGCTAAAGGTGGAAAGTTCCCAATTTTTGAAAATTATAGTTCTAATAGGGATTATTTTGTTGCTAATGTGTCATTCTTTAGTTATGATGGGGTAAATTGGATTGATTTACATGATTATAGAGGACATAATGGTGAAAGCGAAGCTGTTAAATCTGCATCTTTAGCTTGTATTAAAGCATTTACTATTCATAATTCAAGTTCTAATCCATTAATTAATTTAAGTGTTAATGATGTTTTCTATAAAGATGATGTGATACTTAATATAAGTACAGATTCGAATATTAATGATAAAATTAGTATTAATGTCAATAATGAGGAATATGTTTTAGATCTTGTTAATGGATTTGCTACTCTAAAATTATCTAATTTGAGTATAGGTAGTTATGATGTTATTGCTAAATTAAACACAAGTCTTAATATTTTAGCTTCATCCAGTTTTAATGTTAAATCAACTACTAGTATTAGTGCAAGTAATTTAAAAGTCCCAGCTTATACTAGTAAATATATTATAGCTACTTTAAAAGATGTTAATGGTAATGTTTTAAGTGGTAAGAAGGTTAAATTTACAGTTGGTGGTAAAAATTATACTGTAACTACTAATTCTAAAGGTCAAGCTAAGGTATTATTTAAAAGTAATGTTACTAAGGTTCATAATGTAAGGATTTACTTTGCTGGTGAAGGTGCTTATTTAGGAAGCTCTAAATCTATTGAAGTCACTGTTGTACCTGCTTATGTTACTGTATCAAATATTATTAAAGCAGCAAGAAGTTTAAAATCTTATAGTGTTAAAAATAAGAAGTTACCTGCTACTATTACTGTTGGATCTTATAAATTAACTCATCCACAACTTTCATACTTGATGGCTGTTGCAATTAAACATATAAAATCAGGTAAAAAATTAAATACAAAAGTTAAGGTGATTAATGTTAAAGCAACACAATATAATGCTAAAGTATCTAAGAAAATTTATAAAAAAGGATATTTAAGTATTGTTAATTCTCTTTATAAAAAAGGAGTTAAAGGAACACTTCCTAAGTATGTTACTTATGCTGGTAAAAAGATTGCTTATAATCCATATACTTACTCCATATCTAAAATTTTAGCATTTTATAATAGTAAGAAAAAATTACCAAAATATTGTGTATTCACAAATTACTAAACTTTTTTAGGGGATTTTATCTCCTATTATTTTTTTATTTTCTTATTTCTATCTTTTTTATTTTTTTATTTTTTTTAGTAAATTTTATTTTTTTTAGTAAATTTTATATTTTTATTTAACTAAATATTATTTATATAAACTTCTAATTTTTAATTAATAAAGTTTAAGAGCTTAATATGATGGTAATATGACTGAACGTTCCTATAAATTTTTAAATGATAAATTTAAAGCTTTTTTAATTCCATCTATTTTATTAACTATTTCTCCAAAAGTAGCTAATATTTTAGATTCTGTTATGGCTGCTAGTGCTTTAAGTCCATCTGCTTTAGCAGTTATTGGTTTTACAGGTACGTTTTGTTATTATAATTCATTTTTATTAAGTATTTTTGGATTAGCTGGAAGTTTGATGGCAGGTTCTGCTAAAGCTAATTTTAATAATGATAAAGCTAATCATTATTTTACAATTTCATTAGTTTTTGCTATTTTAACTTCCTTAATTTATCTGTTGATTATTATTGTTTTTCATGTTCCTATAATGAATTTATTTAATATATCTCCAGAGTTATTTGGTCCAACAGAAAGTTTTTTATTGATTTCAATATTTCACTTTCCTTTTAACTATTTTATTATGGTTTTATCTTATTATGCTAGTTTAGATGGGCTTCCAAGACTTTCTTTATATGCTATATTAATAGCTAATATTACAAATACTATATTAGACTTTGTTCTTGGAGTTAAACTTGGAATGGGGCTTAATGGTTTTGCTTTAGCAACTGTTATAGGTTATGCTTTGGGAACTGCTTATGCATTATCTTATTTCTTTAATAAGAAACGTAATTTCTCTTTAGTTTCTTTAACTAAACAGAATTTAGATCATGTTTCAAGTCTTTTAAAAAGGATGATTCTAACTAGTTCTGAAAGTGTTGGGAAGGTATTCTTTGCATTAAAAATGTCTTTATTAGTATTTTTAACTTCAACTTATTATGGTCCTGTAGGTATTATAGCTTTAACAATTTATGATAATAGTGAAACTTTTATCTATATGATTTTATCTGGAATTATGAAAACAATGTCTTCAATTATTTCTGTATTATTTAGTTCTAAAGATTATAATGCAGTACATTATATTGTTAAAAATTCATTAAGGTTGTTGTTAGTTATTTCACTTTCAGTTTCATTAATATTTTTAGCTTTCCCACATATCTTAACTACATTATTCCATGTAACTATTCCTTCAGATATGTATTTTGTAGAAACTGTGATTAAAATTACTGCTATTGGTTTGATTGGTAGATCTTTCTCACAACTATTTGCTACCTATTCACAAGCTATTGGTAAGAATAAAATATCTTCTTATATGTATTTAGTTCAAGAGTTTATTATTGCTATGGTAGGGTCTATAATTTTAGTCTGTCTGATTGGTCCTATTGGTATTTGGATAGCTATTGTTTTATCTGAAATCGCTCCTCTAATATTATATGTTATTTATTCAAAAGTTACTGCTAAAAAAGAGCATTTAGATAACTTATATTTCCTTCCAGAATCTGAGTATTTAGAACTTAGTATTTCTAAGGAAAATTGGGATAGTTCTATTAAAGATATTAATTCTTTATTGTCAAAGTATATTAAAGAAGATTTAAGTACTGTAAATTTAATATTTAAATCATTATCTAATTATGCATTTAATAAAAATGATGATATTGATTCTGTTGATGTTTTAATTAAGACTGGTGAAGATTGTGTGTTGATTTCTTTAACTGATGATGGATTGCCTTTTAATCCTACAGAAATTTTAGAAAATCTTGATGATGAGCAAATTGAATTGGTAAATAAACTTAAAAATGAGATTGAAGTTTCTAGTTTGGATATTGATGTAGATTATATAAATGTATTGGGTTTTAATAAGATTTGTGTTTTATCTTTTAAAATATTGGTTATAAAATTTAATTATTAACTTATATTTTATATTTTAATTTTTAATTTTGGTGGTGAATTTAATGATAAATAAAGAACTTTGGGATAAATGTGTAAAATTCCATGGGCATGAATGTCCTGGACTTGCAATAGGATATAGAGCATCTCTTTATGTACAGGACCTTCTTAATATTAATTTTTCAGAAGATGAAGAAGTAATTTGTATAAGTGAAAATGATGCTTGTGGAATAGATGCTATTCAAGTGATTACTGGGTGTACAGCAGGAAAAGGTAATTTTATTTTCCATATAACTGGAAAACATGCATACTCATTTTATGATAGAAAATCTGGAAAAAGTGTTCGTGTAGTTCTTAAAAAATTTAATAGTGAAATGAGTAGGGAAGAGTTATTTGATTATATTCATAATTCTAAAATTGAAGATCTCTTTGATGTTAAAGATACTGTTTTAGAACTTCCAGAAAATGCTTCAATATATGAAAATATCACTTGTGATTCCTGTGGGGAAGAAACTGCAGAACCATTTATTACAGTTAAAGATGGAAAATCTTTATGTTTAGATTGTTTAGATAATAAAATATAATTAAGTGATAATATGACTAATTATAAGGAAATAATAAAAGGGCCATTAAGTGAACTTGGTAGAGAATCTGACAAAGATTGGGAAAAAGCAGCAAATCTCAATTGGGAGTTAAATAATTGTTCTCCTTCTGAAAAAGATAAAAAGGAAGAAATTCTAAATGATTTAATTGGTGAAATTGGTGAAAATTCTATGATTTGTACACCATTTTATTGTAATTTAGGATATCCAATTAAAATTGGTAAAGGTTGTTTTATAAATATTAATTGTGTATTTTTAGATCCTGAAAAAATTGAAATTGGGGATAATACTCTTTTAGGTCCTGGTGTTCAGATTTATACTGCAAATCATCCTGCAGATTTTAAAGAAAGAGTTGTTCCAATTGATGAAAAGTTTGAAGATAAAAATTATAATTATATAGATGATAATGGTAATTTTAATGAGGAAATTGAATATACTTTCACTAATTTTGCTCAAGAAGTTAAAATTGGAAAAAACTGTTGGATTGGAGGCCAATCTATAATTCTTCCAGGAGTTACAATTGGAAATAATGTAACAATTGGTGCTGGAAGTACTGTAACAAGAGATATTCCAGATAATTCAGTAGCTGTAGGTTCACCTGCAAGAGTTATTAAAAAATTAGGTAAATAAGATTTGATTTTTTATTTTTTTTATTTTATTTTTTTCTGTTTTTGAACTTTTAAATAATATTAACTATTTTTATATTTTATCTCTCTAAATAATAGGTTTCCTTTTATTTTCTCTAAACAATATAAAATGTTTTCATATTCCTACTCTTAATTATTAATTAGAATTTAAATTAAAACAATATAAATACTTGTTTAAACAATTATTAATTAGGGAGGTATTACTTAAGTCAATTATTAATTAAATACTTCTAAACCTATGAAGTAGTTATCAAATTAATTATTAATCAAATAATTACCTCTTTTATAAAATTTTCATATATTCAAAATATTATCTAAGAAAAAATATTTTTTCTATAATTATATTGGAGATGATAAATTGGCTAAATTTTGTCCAAAGTGTGGAGTAGAAAATGATGAAAATCATAAATTCTGTAAGGGTTGTGGTGCTTCTTTAAATTCTAATATTCACTCTATTCAAAAGAATAAATTAAACTCTAAAAAACAGAATAAAGATAAAGATATTTTAATTATTGTTGCAGCAATAGTTGTTTGTATTGCTATTGTAGCTGGTGCATTTGTGTGCTTAAGCTCTGTTTTAAATTCAGAAAAACATATACAAGAAGATCCAATACATATTATAAATACTACATTCACTACAGGTCACTCACTTTCAGCAAAAACTATCTGTACTGTTAACTTAGGTCCAGAACATGCTGGGAAAAATGTAAGTATTGATATATTATATAGTAGGGATGGTACTAATCTAAATAATGGTGATAGGTATAATAAAAAGATATCTGAAGATGGAAGTGTTGAATGTGTTAGTTTAGATTCTTATAAAAAATATCCTGATCATGCTGTTGTAACTGTTTATGATGAAAATGGAACTTTATTAGATTCAGCAGAAGTTATTTTAAACACTGATGATAGTACACAAGTAGCTATTGGAAGTGGTGAAGTAACTGCTACATCTATAAATGCAGCAAAACATTCTGCAGGAACTAGTAGTGGCAGTTCAAGTTATAATGGTGGTAGTTCATCAAGTTCTGATGGTATTGATACTAATTATCATTATGATAGTGATATGGGTGAAGCTGATACTACTGGAAAAGTTTATTCAGATGGAAGTGTAGAAGCTCATACAAAAGGATCTACTAAATATGGAGATTATGAAATTGATTCTTATATGGATTCTAAAGGAAAAATTCATGGTTCTGTAAAAAGTGGAGGATATTCTTATTCTGTATAAATAGATTTAAGAATTTTAAATTTATTAGAATAGTTTATAATTAAATCTAAGAATTGTAAATCTAATAAATTAATTTAATTAAGAGGTTTTAAAATGAGTAAATATTGTCAATATTGTGGGAAAGAAATTGATGATGATTCCAGTTTCTGTCCTTATTGTTCTAAAAATTTAGTGTCTAATCAATTAGAAACAGGTAATGCCGTAGTAACTAATAATTATTTCAATAATCAAACAAGTAACTTAAATTTAAAAGTAATGAATGCATCTAGAGTATTTTTATACTATATGGTTACATTAGGAATATATCAAATATACTGGTTTTATAAAAATAATAAAGTTTTAAGAGATGGATTTAATAAAGATGTTAGTCCAATTCTTCGTACTATTGGTCTTTTTATACCAATAATTAATTGGGTTGTATATTATCTTACATTAAGAGATTTCAGAGATCTTCTTGAAGAAAGAAATTTAAAATCTTTTTCATTAGGATTTAATTTAATCTTTATTATTTTATTCGGAATGTTTGGTTTAAATATTTTTGCAACATTAAATGTACAAGAATATATTAATGACCTTTGTATGTATGAAGATCCAAGTATTACCATTAACAGAGAATATGAAACCTGGGAAAAAGTATTAATCCTTGCAATTCCAGTAATTATAATCTTAATTGTATTTTTCATTATGTTATTATCTTTATCTGTAATGGTACATCCTTATCCTTATCCTTATCATTATTACTAAAATTTAATTTTTAATAAAGATTAATTAATTTAATTTTTATTTTACTTTTTTATTTTTTGTTATTGATTTTTTATGTTCTT
>JAKSUF010000410.1 GCA_024409145.1 archaeon
CCCCAAACCCCAAACCCCAAACCCCAAACCCCAAACCCCTAAAAAATATTAAATTTAAAATAAAATTTAAATTAGAGAATAAATCTGAAAATAAACTTTTTATATATTTTTTTAAATCAGTTTATGTTTGTTGTATTATATTTTTTATTAAGAGGAGAGTTAACATTTCCTGATTTGCTCATTCCTAGTGTTTTCTTAAGTTATGTTATTTAGTCTTTAGTATCTATTTAGTTATTTTTCAGTCTTTCGAAAATTAAGTCTACTTCATAAATATAATTAGAGCTATCTTGAGGTCTATCGATAGTATTAGGCTCAACGTATTATTCTGTTTTCTATTTATTTTCTTTAAATTCGTTAATTAAGTTAATTTTGTTTAAATCTTTTATTTTATTAGAAGAAGAAGGCTGAGTATTAAACATTTTATCCTTAGAGTTATAGGTATAAGAAGATTTGGCTATTTTAGTGGGTGTGGGATTCCTATTTTTATTTTTAACGCCTGTTTATGAATAAACTTTGGAGTTTTCGGTCTTATTAGTTGGATCCATAAACTTACTTTTAACAAAGGAGTAATATTCATTTTCTGGCTATTTGAACATTTATTTAATTTCCTTAGGGAATTTTTAAACTAGTTATTTGCTGTCCTCTTCTTATTCGCCTTCCTTTTTTTTAGCTGTTTTTGGCTTTTCTACATCTTTTTTCATGCCCAAGGTTTAGTTTTATAATTCATATAATTCATTTTTGCTGCAGCCTAACTCTTTGCTTACAAAGTCTATCTCATCCTCATTCAACTTTCTCTTTTTCATTTCATACCAAGCTTCTAAAAATACTTATATATTCTTTTTATAGTCATTTACAAAGTATATGGTCACTTCTCTCTTCTTTTATTTGTCTTTTTCATTGTATTATTTTCTTCTCAATTATTTTGCCTTTCTTTATTATGCATCAAAAGCATCTTTATCATGTTTATAATCTATCTAATAATCATCATAATATAACAAAGGTTCTAATTCTAAAAATCCTTCTTTGAAATATTCGATACCATTAATTTTATACATGTCGACCTTATCATTCATATTCATATCATCATAATATTTTTTATTGGGGTCTTCGTTATTGCCTTCTGTTTTATAATTATTAGTTTTATTTAATTTAGTTTATTATAATTCATACACTTATAAGTTAGGATTTATTTTTTAGTGTGATTTATATAAGTCGTTAGATAAGTCATCAATAACTTTGGATGAGTTATAAACCTTATAATAATTAGTGTCCTCACAGTTTTTATACCTTTTGAATGGGACGCCCTTAAATAATTATTTGTCCTTTATAACTATTAATGGCTTTTAGTTATCTGGTAATTATTTAATATATTATTCTTCTCTTTCTTCTTTTTTGGTGTTTTTCTCTTTTTCTATCTAAGAGGCAGTTAATACCTTTTTAGCTCCTTAATATTTATACTTTAAAGTATTTAGTAATCTGATATCTTTATCCTAATCTATTTTCTCACAAAAGACGTGATTAAACATATTCTCCTTATCCAGAGGTTACATTATTTATTTAACTTAAATAAAAAAATTATTTAAATTCTCTTTCTTTTTAAATTTTGTTTAATCAACTATTAATAGGGGTTTGGGGTTTGGGGTTTGGGGTTTGGGG
>JAKSUF010000411.1 GCA_024409145.1 archaeon
TTTCTAAATATCCACTTACTTAACTAAAGTAAAAACTTTTCTAAGTATTCACTTATTTAACTAAATCCACAACTCGCTTAATCTTTAATTCATCCTTAGATTTATTAGTTTCTACACCACTACTTAAATCTACTGCAAATGGTTCGAATTCTGAAATAGCTTCTTTTAAATTAGTTTCATTAAGACCACCAGCTAAGAAAAATGGTTTCTTATTAATAATGGATTTATCAATTAAATCCCAATTAAATACTTTTCCAGAGCCTTTTCCACTATCAAAAAGGAAATAGTCACAATCATAATCTAATTTAGATACAATTTCCTCTTTTTTAAGATTATCATTAATTTCAATAACTTTGATAATTTCAATTTCAGAACCTAATTCTTCTTTAGATAATTTTTTTAAGGTTTTTACATATTCTTTACTCTCATTTCCATGAAGTTGAGCAATATCTATAATTTTTTCTTTATATAATTCTAAGATATTTTCTATATCTTCATCAACAAAAACACCAACACAAGTTATATTTGGTGAAAGTAAATCAGATAAATATTTAGCTTCTTCTTTAGAAACTTTACGTGGACTTTCTGCAAAAACAAATCCAATATAATCAATATTATCATATTTATTAATAATATCAATATCATTTTTTTGTCTAATTCCACAAATTTTAAGTTTTGTACTCATATTAACACATCAAATTAATGAAAAATTTACAAATTATCCAACTTACCATCTAAATAATCAATCATTTGAGCTTTATTATCACTCTTCATTAAGGATTCACCAATTAAAACAGCATCAACATCATAACTTTTAAGTAAATCAATGTCTTCTTTAGTTTTAACACCACTTTCAGAAACAAAGATTATATCCTTAGGAACAATTTTTCTTAAATTAATTGCATTATTAAAATCAACAACAAAATTTTTAAGATTTCTATTATTAACTCCGATAATTCTTGCACCAGCATTTAAAGCCATTTTAACTTCATCTTCATCATGAGCTTCTACTAAAGCAGATAAACCTAAAGAATCAGCTAATTTTATATAATTTTTAAGAGTTTCTTCATCCAATATAGAACAAATTAATAAAACAGCACTTGCACCTATAACTTTAGCCTCATAAATCATATATTCATCTACAACAAAATCTTTTCTAAGAAGAGGTAAACTTACAGTTTTAGATACTTCTCGAATATAATCATTATTTCCTTTAAAGAAATAAGGTTCTGTTAATATAGAAATAGCTGAAGCACCTGCTTTTTCATAATCTTTAGCTATTTCAATATAATTAAATTGATCATCAGATACAATATCTCCTTTAGAAGGTGATGCTTTTTTAATTTCAGATATAAAAGACATTCCTTCTTTTTTTAAATTCTTTTCAAATATAAAATTATTAGTAATCTCTAATGATAAAGCTTCATTTTTTAAATCATCTAATGGAATTTCTTTTTTTAAATTAGTAATACGTTCTGTTGTTTTAGATACGATTTTATCAAGAATCATGATTTTGCCCCTATATCTGTAAATATATTTTATATAAATTATTATTTTATTTAAAATTTATTAGAACACACAATGAATTTTTCTAATATTATTAACTTAAAATTTATTAGAACATTCTATGAATTTTTCTAATGTTATTAACT
>JAKSUF010000412.1 GCA_024409145.1 archaeon
GTTCTTCAATTTTAGCTAAGGCACCGTAGGTTTTATTATATTAACTTTTTATTTAGATGGTGATTATTTGAAAATTTTAATGGATGAAAGAGGTAAAAAATATTTATTTAAAGAAGATAGAGAGTTTCAATCTGATTTAGGTATTATTAAGAAAGAACAAATGGAAAGAGCTACTATCGGAGATACAATAATTTCTCATTTAAATAAAGAATTTAAAGTTATTAAACCTACTGTTAATGATTTTATTGATTTAATGGATAGACGTTGTTCTATTCTTGTTCAAAAAGATATTGGTACTGTACTTGCAAGAACTGGTCTTGGTTCTGGTGATAGAGTTGTAGATGCAGGTACTGGTGCCGGTGCAATTGCTCTTAACTTTGGTAATGTTGTTGGTGAAAAAGGTAAAGTCTTTAGTTATGAAATTAGAGAAGATTTTGCTGAAGTAGCTAAAAAGAATATTGAAGAATTTGGTATCACTAATATTGAAATTAAAAATAAAAATATTAAAGATGGTATTGATGAAGAAGAAATTGACTTAGTTTTCCTGGATTTACCAAAACCTTATGAAACCTTTGAAGATGTAAAAAAAGTTTTAAGACTTGGTGGTTGGTTAGCTGTTTATGCTCCTTATATTGATCAAGCAGAACTTTCTTATAAAATTACTAAAAAATTAGGTTTCAAAGAAATTACTATCTTAGAAACTTTAGAACGTGAAATGGAAGTTCGCCAACAAGGAACTCGTCCTAAGACTAGAATGGTTGGCCATAGTGGTTATTTAGTCTTTGCACGTAAATTATAATTTTAAATATTTTTCTTTTTTTATTTTTTTTAGAGATGCGTTTTTTGTTTTCTATTTTTTCATTTTATTATGATTTTAAGTTTAGATAAAAATAAGTCGGTATTAATTTCTTTTTTAGATTAATATAAAATTTAAATAAAAATAAGTAAGAATAAATCCTAAGATTTATTCCACACTATGTATTTTACTAGTCATATTTTCACTTAAGTCCATGTTTTTAAATGAACTTGTTGATGGGAGAATTAATTCAAATTCATTGATTTCATCAATTCCACAAGTTCCATTATTCATTGTTAAATTTAAAACATGTCCTCCTTTATCTTTTGCATCATTTAAAAAGTGAAGATGCCAGCCATGCATATTTAATTCACCCATATATTCTGGGAAATATACTGCAATTATTGTTCCAGATTGATTAGTATAATTAAATACTGCTTGGTCAACAGCAGCAACTTCAGTAAATTCTTTATATGGTTTTGTTTGTTTTTCAATACTTCTAACATTAATATTAGAGAAGTTTCCTTGGATTTTTGCAACATAAATATTATTTTTTCCAAGTTTTTTAATTTCTTTATCTAATTGATTTGTTAATCCTTCAAAACTCTTTGCAGGTTTTAAATTCATTTTTTCATCTTCATCAAAATAAGTTATTGTTGAAAATGGTGTTGTTTCATTGGTAATTATATTTATACTACCATCGGTTTTAGCTTGATACACGACTCCATCTAAAATAATCATTTCTCCATCAACACCATTGAATGTTCCAAGTCCTGTATCTCCTTTTGATTTTAAATCATCAATTGAGATAACTCCATCATATGCTCCATGCATAAATGATTGCA
>JAKSUF010000413.1 GCA_024409145.1 archaeon
ATTGAAATCAAATAAAAGTAAACTAAAAAAATAAAGAAAAAATAAAAAAATAAAAAACTATTCTAAATTATCATCTTTATTGAATGCTTTTTTTAATCTAAATGCAATATATTGAGTTCCACCACGCATTACACGTTTAAACTCAACCCAATTAAGGTTTGCAAGGAATGTTTTACCAATATATGCAAAAGAGAAATAATATTTACTCATCAAATTATCTCTTAATTTTTCAATTTCTTTATGATCTGCATAAGGATAATCTACAAGACAATTAAGATATCCATCATCATTAAGCCATTTTGAATAATCTTCAGTAATAAGATAATCATTTTCCTTAGCCCATTTATAAAACTCAGTACCTGGGAATGGAACAGCTTGTTGGAAGAAACACATATCAGGATATACAGATTGTGCAAATTTATAAGTTTCTTGAATAGTTTCAAGATTATCTCCTGTAAGTCCAATCATAAAACAACCAAATACTTTTAAACCTAATTTTCTTGCATTATCTGCAAATGTTTTTGATTGTTCAAGAGTAATTCCTTTTTTAATATCATTAAGAACTTGTTGATTTCCAGATTCATAACCACATACAAGTAATCTACAACCTGCTTCTTTCATTTTAGCCATAGTTTCATATTTTAAATCTACCCTAGTATTACATGACCAAATAGGTTTTAATCCTCTTTTAATAATCTCATCACAGAAATCAATAACTCTATTTTGATCTACAGTAAAAGTATCATCTTCAATAAAGATTTCTTTAATTTCAGGAATCTCTCTAAGAATATAATCAAATTCATCAGCTAAATCAGATATACTTCTTGTCCTATATAATCTTCCACCCATTGTTGAAGGATAAGAACAGAAATTACATTGATTTGGACAACCCCTTGATGAAACTATTTGAATCATTGGTTTTTGTGCAAATGCATATGCATAATCATCGAAATTAAGGTATTTTTGATAAACTTTAGAAACATAAGGTAATTCATCTAAATTATCTAAAGGTGCCCTATCTTCAGTGTGTTTAATTTCACCATCTTCCCTATAGGACACTCCTTTTACATTAGCAGGATTATCTTTACATATTAATTCAGGAACTGTGAAATCATATTCTTGACGAACAACATAATCAATACCAGAACATTCTTTCAAAACTTCTTCAGGCAAAATAGTAGCATGTGTTCCACCAATAATTATTTTAACATCAGGACATGCTTTTTTAATTGAATTAATTGTATTGTAATCATAAGCACAAGTAGGAGTAGTAATTTCAGCCATAATATAATCAGGATTAAAAGATTTAACTTCTTTAATTGTATCATCTACAGAATAACCTTTTGTAATACAATCTACAAGATTACATTCAAAGCCTTTTTCCTCACATACACCTAAACAATAAGACAACCAATAAGGATAGTAAAGAGTTCCAGATTTTGTCTTTTCTGGCCATCTACTTGCCCTACTTATGTTAAATTCATATGGTAAATTTAAGAATAAAATTTTCATTATATCACTCATATAATATTAAGAGAATTTTTAATAAAATCCAAAACCACCCAAAAATAAAAAGAATTAAAATAACCCTTCAAATAGGATTTAATAAAAATAAATTTTTAGATACTTATAATT
>JAKSUF010000414.1 GCA_024409145.1 archaeon
CCCCAAACCCCAAACCCCAAACCCCAAACCCCTAAAAAGATTTAAAGGCTGATTAAAAATTGCTAAAAAAATTCTTTAAAATAAAAGTCCTAAAAATAATTATTAAAATAATATAATCTTTTATTAACTATTTTTTCAATGATTTGTAAATTAATTAAATAGTTATTTATAGTTTTCCTCTTCTAACTTTCTCTTTGCCATTTTCCTTTATTTAGTTAAGAATTATTTTAGTCTTCTTCCTTCTTTTCCTCCTTATGTTACTTTAGCTTATATTAATCCTAATACAGCTTCATGTGTTTCCTTTGTTATCTTTTATAATTTTCCAGCCAATTTAAGAGAGATACCAGTAGCATCGAAGTTAGTGTCATAAGAATCAAAGTCAACCATTCCATTATTTTAATAGAAGATATTACTCAACTTAGAGATATCATTTTATATTTATATTTCTTCTTTCTTTTCTTCCTTCTTTTATTCTTCCTTTTTCTCTTCTTTCTTTTCTTCTTTCTTTTCAGGAGCAGCAGCCTCAGCTAATTTTCTCTTTTTGCCTTCTTCTTTTACTGGTTCTTCCTTTTTCCTTTCATCTTTGAATAAATCTAATTATGGATGTTCAACGAATTAACTTGTTAAATTGCCTATTTTTTCTTCAAAGAGAATATTTAATTATTATATCATGTATACATTAGGTTCAAAGAATGGATCTATTTTATGTATTTTGAAGTTTAGGCATATATCAGCACAGAAGTCCATCCATTAAGCCTTATTTCTCATTTATTTACATTAAGTTAAAGCATTAGAAATATTAGCATTTTCTTCTAATCTCATCTCCTTTGGTACTAGACCAGCTACATTAAACTCACCTTCAAAGTTACATTAAGTGATTAATCTGGAAGCCATATTAACTAGCTTGACTATATCTTAGTGGAATATCAATAATACTGATAAGTTGCTTTCTACTATGTCTCTGCAGAATTTCCTTGAGAATGTTATTGTCTAATTAGCGGTATCGAAATACTTATGATTTTCAAAATCGCAAATAGCGCAATAAAAGCCTTCGTAAGTTTTTTACCAGAATTTTTCATATTCTTCTAAATAGATGTTCATATTAGCTTCAATAGATTAGACATCATAAGCAATGATTCTCTCAGCAATAAACTTACAATTGGATTTCTTTTTGATGATATTATGTTTAATATTTTAAGCCATTTTAGTGATTTCTATTAAATTCTTGATCATTTTCTTATATATTTCTGTGGTCAATGCAAATCTATCCTTTATGTTTTTCTTTTCTTAGAAATTGATGAATCTGTTGTAAATAGTTGAAAAACCATCTAAATCACAACAGTTCTAAATTATTTATGGGCACATAGCATGATTACTGTCAACACTTGGAGCTTATAAAACAGAAATATCAAAGCTGCTTAATAAATCACCAAAACATTAAGTGTCTGTTGGAACACCTTAATTATTTAAAGTTATTTATAATAAAGTGAGTATTAAAAATAAAGATCTCATAATTTTCTTCATTCTTCTTGAAATTATTTATTTTTAAAATTTACTGTTAAAATAAAAATAAAATAAAAATTTATTAATCAGGGGTTTGGGGTTTGGGGTTTGGGGTTTGGGGTTTGGG
>JAKSUF010000415.1 GCA_024409145.1 archaeon
CCCCAAACCCCAAACCCCAAACCCCAAACCCCATGTGAATTTTAAAAATAAATATTTTAAAAAAAAACACGTGTAATTTTGAAATTAAAAAAAATAATAAACTAAAATAATAGATATGACTTACAACAGGAAATAATTCCTTATTATTGTTTTTACTTAAATTTTAATAAACAATATAGTATCTGAAGAACCAGGATTTGACCAAAGGGCAGGCAGCTATGTCGATTGTAGAAAATTTAATGTAGAAATTAAAAGTGGTGTTTAACCAGAAGATTTAGCTAATAAATTATGCAACTTGCCTTAATACGATGGTTATTATTTATGCAAAGAGGAAAACAAAGCAGAGTTTGCTGATACAATTGATAGCGAATATACTTCATGTAATTAATTAACAGGCCTTCGTGAATACAATCTTGTTAAAGACGAAAAAAAGGCAAGATACTTGCTTGAACTCTATCACTTATATAAGTATATTTTTTATGAAATATTCCCTGAAAGAAAATTATAAAGAGACCAGGAAGATTATAATTATGTAACTCTTGAATACCTTTATAAAAATTATTATCCAAATGAATAAATACCTAAAACACCAAAAGAATAAGCTAAAGCAATATGCGATAGATATAATAAGATTGACTACTTAAAGAAAAGTTTCTTTATAGAATAATGCTAGCCAGCAGAATTTAAAAAATTAAAAATAACAGATTTATATAAAGAAGATTTTATATTTGATGCATTAGTGAAGATTTACTATTATCAAAAATTATTAGAAGTATATAAATTAAAGACATGCTAATCAGATTCTTAAACTACTGAATCTTGTTTGAACTTATATGAATATGGAATAGCACCAGTAAAATAAGAATCATTCTTATATTTCGGTATTTTTACAGGTATGTATTTTGAGACAGAATATGATGGTGAAAATTATGAGCGTTTTCCTGCAATGAGCTTGCTAGAGTTCTTAAATTATTCTAGAAGACATTATAATTTTGTTTCTGTACCAGAAAAGAAAAAGAATCCTCCCGATATTGATTTCTGCGCTAAATCAGCAATTGAATTATACCTATTTGAAACTGAAGAGTATGTTAAAAAAGTAGAACGCCTTCAATATGATTTGTTAGATTACGAAATAGTTTATCTAGAATCAATATAAAATAATTTTAAATAAAAATCTCTTTTCCACATGATTTTAAATACATAAAAACAATGGGCAAAAAATTATGTTCCAATCTCAAAAAGATTATATTTATACGTCAATTATTTAGTGGCTATTAAAAAAGTGGCAAAATATAATAAACTAATTGAAAAAATAAGACTTCCAATGTGGGATTATGATGCGAAAGATAAAAAATAAGTAAAAAATGCTGAAGATTATGAAAACCTATGTTAAGATTATATATTTGATTCTACTTAAAAAGGACTCATTACTGTTTTAGCAGATCCAGCTTCAGTAGTATATGAATCAAAAAATGAAAAAGAAGAAGGCAAAATCTTAATATGAATGAAGAAAAAATTATTTTGATTATTCCTTAATATTCAAAAATTTAAAATAAAAATTAAAAAAAAAATTCTTTATTTTTTCAAATTTTATCAGGGGTTTGGGGTTTGGGGTTTGGGGTTTGGGG
>JAKSUF010000416.1 GCA_024409145.1 archaeon
CCCAAAACCCCAAACCCCAAACCCCAAACCCCAAACCCCTTAGATTAAATTATATGGAATGTTTTAAAAGAACAGAAAATATTTTAATTGTAATATTAAAAAAATAATACAGGATTGAAATTTCATATTAACAATTTTTTGAATTAGCTATTTTGTTACTAAGTAGGTTATTCCAATTGTCTTTTTTTCATATTATTCATCTTTCTATATTTCTTTCTCATTAATCTTGGGCCATCATTCTATTATTATGTTGTTGTTTCTACTGTTTCTGTTGTTTCTTCTACTGTTTCTGTTTTTGTCTCTACTGTTTCTGTTTTTGTTTCTTAACTTTCATTTGATGAAGATGATGACTATGAACTTTCTTATTATTAATTATTTTCTTCAGCTGGTTATTGTTCTTATTTGGCTAGCTCTTCTTAAGGCTATGCATCTTACTATTAGACTTCCTAATTTTCTTAAGCTGGTTCTTATTATTAAGGTTATCCATCTGCTTATTATGCAGGTTATTCGTTAGTTGTTTAAGCTTATTCAGGTGCAGCAGCTGCGGCTTATTATGCTGCATTCTATAAAGCATCATTAGCATTACCAGGGGCGTCCTTTTTACAATATTTTTCAATGCATTCTTTAAATTATTTAGACTGTTCTATTTTACCATATTGCTTTTTACATTCATTGCATAGCTAATCATTTGACTTTTTGAATATGACATTATGTTTAATTAATAATCCGATGATTAATAGAATGACAGCAATGACAAAAATTCCAATGAAAATGAATTTGTTCTTAGCAAAGAATTCAGCAAATGATTCACTTTCTTTAATATCGAGAGCATCGATATCCTTTTCGCTTTGTTAAATAATAGTTGATAATTCATCAGTTGTGCAATTTAAAACAGCTTTAATAATTTGATTCAACTTGTCAATTTAATCTAAAATGACTTTAATCTCTGCCATTTCCTATTCTTATTCGGCTATCTTCAATTTAACTTCTTTGCTTTTCTCAGTGTCTTCTTAGCAATAAAAATTGAAATCATTTTATAACTATTTCTTTAATTATTCCAATGTATTTTAATGCCAGTCTAGCAAAGTGTCTGTATTATTAGTTATATTTTCAATGCATTAAAATATATTTTATAGTCCATCTTTATTAAGGTTAATATCGTTTTATGTTATTCTGGATATTCCATCTCCTTTTGTTAAAAACTGATCACCACCATCTGTGCTTTTATTTTATAATGCTTATTCCTATTATTCAAGGGTCTATTACTATTTTTTAAATTAAAAAGAGAGGACAACTAAGTCTAATTATTTGCTAACGAGTTCTTTTTCCTTAGGCTTAATACCCTTGTTTATTTCATCGAACTTAGAAGTGTTTTTCATTTTTTCAGCATAAGAAGACAAAAAAGTGAATATATCATTTAGTTCACCGTTTTTAAGATCGAAAATGGCATTCAATTTTATCAAATCCAAACTACCATACTCATTCTTTCTTCCTTGAAGAATACTCATAACCAAAGAATATAAATTTATGATTCAAAATTTTTCTTTTTTTTTCTTTTTAATTTTAAAAGATGAAAAATAATAAAATAAATAAGGGGTTTGGGGTTTGGGGTTTGGGGTTTGGGG
>JAKSUF010000417.1 GCA_024409145.1 archaeon
CCCCAAACCCCAAACCCCAAACCCCAAACCCCAAACCCCATTTAAAAGGGTGGTTTGAATATTTAAAATTAGTTAAAAATTATTATGGGATTGAGGAATATAAAAAAATATAAAATCTAAATTATAAATGAATTACAATAAAAAAATAAAATTATATTGTCAAAGAACAATAATGGACTTGTTTCCTTTTTCTTCATCTTTTGTCTTTATTGTTATTATTTTATCTTTGTGGTTCATTTAGTCTTTTAGGTCTATAGTTAAATCATCAGTGCCCGGCTGAGTGAATAGTTTAGCATTATCTGAGGATATCAATTAATCACAGTCTTCCCCTTGTTTACAATCTGCATTTATAACTGTTACAGGCAATTATTATTTTATTGGGACTGGCTATTATTATGCTACTATCACTTATGATGTTTCTTATGGACATGGAACTTATATTTAGCCTTAGACAATGGCTGGCTAAGCTGCTACAACTGGTTATTAAATAATAGTATTCTATTATAATAATTAAGGAGAAGGAGTATTCATTTTGGTTGGTAAATTAGTATCAGAAATATCGAATAGAGAGCCATCCAATGTGATTGGCTCAAGGACATATTATTCATTTGGGTTTGGCTTATATCCATTTTTCTCTTCATCTTCTTCTTCTTTTGCCTTTTATAACTCTTTTTATAGTTCTTTCTTTAATTCATCAATTTCCTTTTATTATTGATCTATTTGTTTCTATTGATTATTAAGAGCATTTCTAGTAGTGGTTGTAGTAGTAGTTGTAGTAGTGGTTGTTGTTTTTGGTTTATTTCCTTATTATGGCTTACCAGACTATTATGATGTTGCACCTTATTATCCATTTCCTTTTTATCCTTAAGATAGTCCTGATTTATTCTATTATGATTACTATAGTTATTCATCTGGTTTTTGATTTTCATTATAATTTTGAATAATCAAATTTTCATTTTGTTGTCCTTGATTTTGCATGTAAGCTGCTCCTGCAACAGCTGCTCCTTAAGCACCTTCATTGGATAATGTTGGCTAACAGAAGAATCTCAATAAAAAGCCGAGCATAAACAAAAATAGTAAAATAGCAATAAGAGCAATAAAAGCATAATCAAGAGGCACATTAGAATCTAATTTAGCGGTGTTAACATACTCTTCTTATTCTTATTATTCCTATTTTTATATTACTTACTTTTTAGCATAGTATTGAGCTGGTTTATAATTAGATTGAGATAATTAAGAGGGGTAATCAGTCTTAGGTATTTCAATTGTAGATTGAGCCACATTTTTGGGAATAACACTTGGATCTATTTCTGATTTATCTATTAAGTTTCTATAATTAGCTCTGAATTCCTCAGGGTTTATAATATCTGCATTGCCCTGATTTTATACTATTCTCTTTTGATAGTTCTTTTATACTCTTTATTATTCTCCTTGTTGTTAGTATTACTGCTATTGTTATTGTGGATAATTTTATTCATATACTTAATTTTCCTAATTCATTAAATTATTTAATTTGAATAACTGTAAAAATCAAAACAATACAAAAAATAATCTTAGAATAATACTAATATATGGGGTTTGGGGTTTGGGGTTTGGGGTTTGGGG
>JAKSUF010000418.1 GCA_024409145.1 archaeon
GCGCATATTGTTTTGATTTTAATAGTTTCCGCCGCAAAGTTAGCTAAAAAATCCAAATCCATAAACTCACCTTAAATTAACATTATATATTATCAATAATAGTTAGCTAAATACTCAAATAATTAAATTCCTAATGTGTTTAATAATGCTTTTTCCATAACATCAACAGGAGCTTCTTGATTTAACCAAATTTCAAAACTACGGATTCCTTGATATAAAAGCATTTTATAACCATAAACAGTTGTACAACCTGCTTTTTTAGCTTCTTTTATTAATGAAGTATCTTTAGGAGTATAAACAATATCATTAACAACAAGATTTTCATGCATCATTTCACTACTTGCAATAGGTTTATCATCAATATTTGGGAACATTCCTAAAGGAGTAGTGTCAATTAAAATATCAGCAGAAGATAATTCTTTATCTAAATCACTTAATTCATAACTATTTATTTCAAGATTTGATTCAAAATTATCTAAATTATTATTTAAATCTTTAGAAAGATTTGCAGCTTTTTTATAATTACGATTTAAAATAGATAATTCAGAAATTCCAGAATTAGCTATTTGAAATGCAATAGCTCTTGATGCTCCTCCTGCACCAGTTATAACTACTTTTTTATCTTTTACATCTGTGACTTCATTAATTGCTCTTACAGCACCATAACCATCAGTATTATAACCAATAGCTATTTTTTCACCATCTTCATTTTCTTCGAATTTAACTGTATTAACAGCACCTATCATTTCAGCTACTTTATCAATTTTATCCAAACAGTCTAAAATAGCTATTTTATGGGGTATTGTTACATTTAAACCCATAAAATCTAATGATTTAGCACCTAAAATAGCTTGAGATAAATTTTTAACATGAAATGGAAGATATTTAAAATTTAAATCTAAGAACTCTAAACCAGCATTCTGCATTGCTGGAGAAAAAGTATGTTCTATTGGGTCTCCAATTACACCTAAGACTTTAGTTTTACCATTTATCATTTTTTCACCATAATATTAAAATATTTAATTATAAAATTACTAAAATTCAAATTGTTCAGCAATAAAATTCAAGTTACTAAAATTCAAGTTGTTCAGCAATACAAAATTTACAAACTGCATTTGGAGAGTCTGAGTTAGCATCTTTAACAGGACAATAATAAACACCATCATGTTCCTCAACTTTTAAAGAACCAGGGAAAGGAGTTCCAACAGGATGAATAGGTTCTTCAAGAAGATAAGTTGTGTATAATGAAATAATTGCATAAATTAATGGAAATTTAGTTTTAGAATCAATAGATTCATTATCATGATAAGATTTTAAAAGAGATATTGTATCAATAAACTCTTCTTTATCAATTGAACCTTTATAATCATAATTATCAGCATTAACATCATTAAGACGAAGCAAGAAATATTTAATATAAACCTCATTTGTTTGTTTTCTATAATTCTCTTGAACATATTTTGTATCTTCAATTAGCTCAGCAGAAACTAACATTAAATCATAAACAGATATTGATTTAGAATAAGTTTTTAAAATATCTAAAAGACCTTTTTTAGACACCCCTGATTCATCCATATCCATTTCTTTAAATTTATTAAACATCTC
>JAKSUF010000419.1 GCA_024409145.1 archaeon
CCCCAAACCCCAAACCCCAAACCCCAAACCCCAAACCCCTAATAAACATTTTATTTTTTTGTAAATAAAGAAATTTTAATTAAAAAGAAATTGATTAAAAAAAAGATGCTAAATAATAATTAAGAGTTCATTAACATTTCAATTTTTAGTTTATTATTTTAATAATCTGTGCTTTTATTATATTGATTGCTTAATGTCTTAAAGTACGCCGTCATCGAAATTGGAGGCTTTTCCGATGTGATGGAAGTTAAGACCATTTACTAATACTTGTCTCTTTAAGTTAGATAATGAGTATTCTCCATTGTCTCCAGCTACTATTTACATTCCTAAATACTTGGTGTTAAATAATGTAATTTCATCATCATTGAAAATGACACCATGTTCAGAGATATCATCTAATAATTCATCAGCTGATAATTTATCAAATTCTATTTCATCGATGTCTTCTAGTTCTTTGTATGTTTTTTCTGCTTCTATCATATAGTCATTCTCTTTAGCTAAATTCTTTAAGTTATCATCATCGAATAATGTCTATGGTAAACTCCATGATACATCTTTCTTCTATTAGAAAGTATTCTCCATTATTTTTTATTTGATGAAATTACTTATCTTCATAAAGTTGGTCATATGAGGCACAAAGAAGCCGGACATTTTGACTGAGGTGAATTACTTACAATATTAGTAACAGTTTGATCCCCATGTTGGCTTATTAACATTGGCCATACATTTTTCTACATGATGGTCATCATTGGTTCTGGCAATAAATAATCCTTCGGGTATTTATTTATCAAAGTATCTTCCTTTATAGTCACAATTATTTAAAAATCTTACAATAAGATTGACATATTATCTTAATAATACTTTAGTGTATCCTACAATAGGAATAGAATGCTTAATAATGCCTCTGCAATATTTGGCTGAATATACAATATCTTTGGGTCTGAAATAATGTTATAGATCACCATCACAAATAGCACATGGAATACCCTTGAAAGATTATTCGAAATAGCTTTCAAAATCATCGAACTTTTCTAAAAGTATTTCACTGATTTCTTTGAAATGATGCAATTATATTTTATTAGCCAATATTTTACAGTTTGACATTGGTCTCTTCTTCAAGAAGTTAGCCATCTTTCTAACATATTCTTCTGCTCCAAATAAATGTCTAAATATAGTTTTATAATCTGATTTTATTTCTTCAAATAATTTCTATGATTATTATTATGCTGCTACTATGTCTGTTATCATGGAAATCTAAGTTGGATATGTGCAACATGTATTTTTCATTTCAGGGCATACTTCTAAAGTGCTTGGCTATGGCAAGTCATAAGCCTTATAACCATAAGCTTCAATTAATTCTTTATTACAAGGAACAGGATGCATGAAATTCTCTGGATCAGATTTTTAAACTCTGACATGCTCTAATTCTTCATCAGTCATACTCTTTTATAAGCTCATACTTATTAAGAATATAGTAATAAGTATTCTCATTTTCATTATTTTAAATTATACAGTTAAGTTATTTTAAAATTATCTTGAAAAAAATATTATCTGCTTTAATCTAATATTAGGGGTTTGGGGTTTGGGGTTTGGGGTTTGGGG
>JAKSUF010000042.1 GCA_024409145.1 archaeon
TTAATATAGTATGTAAATATTTATAGCTTCTTAATAAACATAGAACAAAACATATAGAAATATAATAAATACTAATCAAAATAACTTTAAAAATAATGAAAAAATACCGACCAAAAACAGAAAATAACAAACCCTAAAACAAAAAACAATAAAAAAAATACCAACCAAAAACAGAAAATAAATAAAGACTAAATGAAAAACTGTAAAATTATATTAAGTATAATCTACAAATATTCAAATAATATAAAGTAATTAATAAGCAATTATTAATTAAAACTTTATTTAATAAACGATTATAATTATTAATCAAATATAGAAAATCTGCTTTTAGAGGAGATATGATGATTTGGAATGAAAACGCAGAATGTATGAGTCGTGAAGAAAAAAAAGAATTACAACTCGAATTATTTAAAAAAGTAGTTAGAACTGCTTATGATAAAGTACCTTTTTATAAGAATAAATTTGAAAAAGCAGGATTCCATCCAGATGATATTAAAACTCTTGAAGATATTAGTAAAGTACCATTTACAACTAAAGATGATTTAAGAGAAGCATATCCTTTTGGATTATTTGCTGTCCCACAAGAAGAAATTGTTGAAATTCACAGTACCTCAGGAACTACTGGAACACCAGTTGTTAGTGGATATACTAAAAAAGATTTAGATATATGGGGAGAATGTACTGCAAGAGCTATTTCAATGGCTGGAGGTACTAACAAATCAAGAATCCAAAATTCATATGGATATGGATTATTTACTGGAGGATTTGGTATTGACCATGGAGCTAAAACAATAGGTGCAACTGTAATTCCTATGTCTTCAGGAAATACGGCTAGACAAATGAAGATGATGGAAGACTTCCAAAGTGATATTCTTACATGTACTCCTTCTTATGCTTCATATATTGCAGAATCTCTTGAAAAGAAAGGATTAACTGCAGATGACATAAGTTTAAAAGCAGGAATTTTTGGAGCAGAAATGTGGACTGAAGAAATGAGAAGAAATCTTGAAGAAAAACTTGGAATCACCGCCCACAATATTTATGGATTAACTGAAATGATGGGTCCTGGTGTTGCATCTGAATGTATTGAACGTAATGGCCCACATATACAAGATGATCATTTCTACCCAGAAATCATTGATTCAGAAACTGGAGAAAACTTAGGTTATGATACTAAAGGAGAATTAGTATTAACAACATTAACTAGAGAAGGAATGCCAATCATCAGATTCAGAACCAAAGATATTACTGCACTTAGAGAGGATAAATGTCCTTGTGGAAGAACTACTGTAAGGATGGATAGAATTACTGGAAGAACCGATGATATGTTAAAAGTTAAAGGTGTTATGTTCTTCCCATCACAAATTGAAGCTGCACTTCTTAACATTAAAGAATTAACTGCAAACTATCAAATCCATGTAACAAGACCTAAACACTTAGATGAAATTGAAATTAAAGTAGAAACTTCACCAGAAATATTCTCTGATGAGATGAAATGTTTAGATGCTCTTGAAGAAAAAATAGCTAACACTATCCAAAACACTATTGGAATAAGAGTTAATATCACATTAGTTGAACCAGAATCTTTACCAAGAAGTGAAGGAAAAGCTATTAGAGTAATAGATGAAAGAAATTTTGACTAATACTTAAACATTCTAAATTAAAAGAATTCTAAATTAATAAAAATATTAATTACTAAGAAATAACTGAAATTAGGAGGGAAAATATGAGTGTAAAACAACTTTCAGTGTTTATTGAAAATAAAGAAGGAAGAATTAAAAATGCAGTGAATGTATTATCTAATGCTGGAATAAATATTAGAGCTCTTTCTATTGCAGATAGTGCAAAATATGGAATTTTAAGATTAATTGTTTCAGATAATGAAAAAGCTAAAGAAGTTTTAGAAAAAGAACATTTCATTGTAAAAGAAAATGAAGTTATCATCATCGGAGTAAAAGACGAACCTAATGGTTTAAATTCTGCTCTTGAACTCTTTGAAGATGAAGGTATAAATGTAGAATATATCTATGCATTTGTAAGTTCAAAAACTGATGAAGCTATTGTTGTAATAAAAATCGAAGATTATGAATCTGGATTAGCAACATTAAAAGAAAAAGATGCAAATTTATTAACTAAAAAAGATATTGATGCATTATAATACCTAGAACATAATAACATTAAATATATTTTAGAGGTTGATAATAATTTTATTATCAACATTTATTTTTATAAAGAAATATAACAATTGTTAATAAATAATAATTAAAAAATAGTAATTAAAAAAAATAAATTAAGTAAAATAATTAAAAAAACCAGAAATAAAAAAGATAAAAAAATAAAAAAATAAAAAAGAAACATTATTAGAATTCTTGAAGCATTTTAGAAATGTCTTCTCTACCATAACCTAATTTAACAAGTAGAGTTTTAAAGCTATCGTTATTTTCCCAATCCATTGTTTTCCAAGCTCTAAAGTCATTTCTCAAAATAGCATTAACTAATAATTGCATAGTAATAAAATCTTCACTATTAATTACCATTAAAGCATCTTCATCAGCAAAAAACCCTTCAGGGTCAACTAATTTAAATTCACCAGTGTTTCTATTTTTCTCAGCAATAGCATTTTTAATTTTATATTGCACAATATCACCTACTTCCACTTAATAATTAATAGAATATAATTAAACTAAAAATAATAGATAGTATTAATTAGATACCATCTATATGATCGTTTAAGGATTTTACACCAATTTCATTTTCTTTGATAGCTTGAATAGCATTCAATGCTGCTCTTGCACCTGCAAGAGTAGTAACATATGGAATTCCTAAATCAATAGCTAAACGTCTAATTACATAACCATCTTCTGAAGCTTGTTTACCAGAAGGAGTATTAATAATTAAATCAACTTCATTATTTAAAATAGCTTGTCTAATATTAGGAGTTCCTTGAGATACTTTTTTAACTCTAGAAATAGGTACACCAAATACTGCATCAGCAGTTCCACGAGTAGCAAATAAGTTAAATCCTAATTCATGAGCTTTTTCAGCAATAGGTTGTATTTTCTTTTTATCTTGATCTCTAACAGTGATAAATATATTACCTTCTTTAGGTAAATCCATTCCTGCAGATAATTGAGATTTATAGAAAGCTAAACCAAAGTTTTCATCAATACCTATACTTTCACCAGTAGATTTCATTTCAGGACCTAAAACAGTGTCAGCACCAGGTAATTTTAAGAATGGGAATACAGATTCTTTAACAGCTACATGATTAATTTTAATTTCTTTAGTCAAACCAAAGTCTTTAAGTTTAGCTCCCATCATTAAAGAAGTAGCTACTTTTGCAAGAGGAACACCAATAGCTTTACTTACGAATGGAACAGTTCTACTTGCTCTTGGGTTAGCTTCAATAATGTAAACTTGTTCTTCATCTAATTTAACTGCATATTGAATATTCATTAAACCAGTAACATCTAATTCTAAAGCTAATTTTCTAGTATGATTACGAATAACTTCTAATAAATGTTCAGGAATAGTTTGAGGTGGAATAACACAAGCAGAGTCTCCAGAGTGAACACCTGCTTCTTCAATATGTTCCATAATTCCAGCAATAAATACATCTTCACCATCAGCTAAAACATCCACATCTAATTCCACAGCATCTTCTAAGAATTTATCCACAAGAATTGGATGTTCTGGTGAAACTTTAACTGCTTCTTCCATATAAGTTTCAAGTTCAGTGAGATTATAAACAATCTCCATAGCTCTTCCACCAATAACATATGAAGGACGTACAAGAACAGGGAATCCAATATTTTCTGCAGCTTCTTTAGCTTCTTCAAAGGAATGAGCAAGACCATAAGGTGCTTGATGAATATTTAATTTATTTAATACTTCAGTGAATCTTTCCCTATCTTCAACTCTATCAATACTTTCATAAGGAGTACCTAAGATTTTAACTCCTGCTTTTGCAAGAGGTACAGATAAGTTAATAGAAGTTTGACCACCAAATTGGACAATTACACCTTCAACATCTTCTTGTTCAATAATACCCATTACATCTTCAAAGGTTAATGGTTCAAAGAATAATTGATCAGATACATCATAATCAGTACTTACAGTTTCAGGGTTGTTATTAATAAGAATAGTTTCAATTCCTTGTTCTTTTAAAGCTAAACTAGAATGTACACAACAGTAATCAAATTCAATACCTTGACCAATTCTAATTGGTCCTGCACCAATAATTAAAATCTTTTTATTATCAGAGTTAATAATTTCATTACCTTCATCATAAGAACTGTAATAATAAGGAGTTTTAGCTTCAAACTCTGCAGCACAAGTATCTACCATTTTATAAGATGGTTTAATATCATATTTATCAAGTAATGCTTTAACATCAGATTCATCTAAACCTGCAAGTTTTCCAAGAGTGTAATTAGAGAATCCTAATTTTTTAGCTTCGAGTAAAAATTCTTTATCATCAAGAGATTCTTCAGTAACAAGTGCTTCAAAATCAACAATATTTTTAATTTTATTCAAGAAGAAAGTATCAATATTAGATAATTCGAATAATTTTTCAACATCCATACCATCTTTCAATGCAGAGTATAATTGGAATAATCTTTCATCAGTAGGATTAATTAAAGCATCTTCATCATATTCATAATATTCAAATCCATGTAATCCAATGTCTAAAGAACGAATAGCTTTTTGAATAGCTTCTTCAAATGTTCTACCAATAGCCATTACTTCACCAGTAGCCTTCATTTGAACTCCAATATTCCTATCAATACCTTTGAATTTATCAAATGGCCATCTTGGGATTTTAACAACAATATAATCAATAGCTGGTTCAAAAGAAGCAGGAGTTTCTTTAGTAATATCATTTTGGATCTCATCTAAAGTCATACCAAGTGCAATTTTGGAAGAAATCTTAGCAATAGGATAACCAGTAGCTTTAGATGCAAGTGCACTACTTCTACTTACACGAGGATTTACTTCAATAATTTTATATTCATTAGTTTCAGGATTAAGTGCAAATTGAATATTACAACCACCTCTTATTCCTAAAGCACGAATAATTTTAATTGAAGCATCTCTTAAAGCTTGAGCAGGTTCATCATTTAAGTTTTGAATAGGAGCAACAACCATACTTTCTCCAGTATGAATACCCATTGGGTCAACATTTTCCATACTACAGATAATAATACAAGTATCGTTTTTATCTCTCATAACTTCATATTCCATTTCTTTCCAACCAAGAACAGATTCATCAATTAATACTTGGTTAATGAAACTCATATCAAGACCATGAGATGCAATTTCGATTAATTCTTCTTCATTATTAGCTACTCCACCACCAGTACCACCTAAAGTAAATGCTGGTCTGACAATAACAGGATAACCAATTTCTTCAACTGCTTCTAAAGCTTCTTCAATAGATTCTACTGCTTTACATTTTGGAATAGGTTCATCAATTTGTTCCATGAAATTTGCAAATAAATCTCTATCTTCCACATTAGCAATAGTTTCAACATCAGAACCTAAAACTTTAATACCATCTAAAAGACCTAATTTACCAAGTTCGGTAGCAATATTCAAACCAGTTTGCCCACCCATAGTAGGTAAAATAGAATCAACATTTTCTTTTTCAATGATTTGAGCAACAAGTTCTGGAGTTAAAGGTTCTGTGTAAACAGTATCTGCCATATCCATATCAGTTTGAATAGTTGCAGGATTACTGTTAACAAGAACAGTTTCAATACCTTCCTCTCTAAGTGATTTACAAGCTTGAGAACCAGAATAATCAAATTCAGCAGCTTGACCAATTTGAATAGGTCCAGAACCAATTATAAGTACTTTTTTAATATCCTTATCAACAGGCATTTTAAATCCCCATAATAATTTAATAATTTTAAATAATTAAACTTCAATTTAATAAACAATAAGTCATAGATTAATAAACATAAACTTAATAAAATATACAATTAATAAACCTAATTAATAATCTTTTACTAGGTCAGTAAACTCTTTAAATAAAAATTTAGTATCATTAGGACCAGGACCTGCCTCAGGGTGATACTGAATAGTTCTCAAAGGTAATTCTTTATGTTTAAAACCTTCAGGAGTACCATCATTAAGATTTATTTGAGTTAATTCTAAGTCACTATTTTTTAAAGAATCTGCATCAATACAGAAACCATGATTTTGAGAAGTAATGAATACTTTACCAGTTTTTAAATCTTTAACTGGTTGATTAGCTCCTCTATGACCAAATTTCATTTTATAAGTAGTAGCTCCAAAAGTTTTAGCTATAATGTGTTGACCCATACAAATTCCAAAGACAGGGAATTTATTAATTAAATTTTTAACATTATCTACAGTATCATTTAATCTTTCAGGATTTCCAGGACCACAAGAAACCATAAGTCCATTTACACCATAATCAAGAATTTCTTTATAATCTACATTATAAGGGAATAAAGCAACTCCCACATCATGGTCAAGGAAAGAATTAATGATGCTCTTTTTAACACCACAGTCAATAATAGCTACAGTTTTATCAAAATCTCCAAAAGTTTTAACTTCTTTTGTAGAAACTAAAGGAACAACATCTAAATCTTCAATACTTACTTGATTTTGAGCTTTAGCAAGAAGTTCTTCATCAGAAATTTCTTCAGTAGCTAATGCTCCTTTCATAGATCCTTTTTCACGAAGTTTTAAAGTTAAAGCTCTTGTATCAATACCACTAATTCCAGGAACTTTAAATTCATCTAAAAATTCATCTAATGTTTTTTGAGGTCCAAATCTAGAAGGATGCTTACAAACATCTCTTACAACAAAACCTTCAACTTGAATTTTATCAGATTGATACCAATCTTCACTAACACCATAATTTCCTTCTAAAGGATAAGTAGACATTAATATTTGACCTTTAAAAGAAGGATCTGTTAAAGATTCAACATAACCAGTCATTCCAGTTCCAAAGACAACTTCACCAATGGATGTAGTCTCATAACCAAAGGATTTTCCTCTAAGTATGGTTCCATCTTCTAAAGCTAATTTCGCTTCCTTCACCATTAAATCACCATTATAAAAATATCATTGCATATTTTATCTATAACTTAAAAATAATAATCAATAGAAAAATTATTAACAATATAACATAATATTGTAAATTTAATCATGTAAAATTTCCATAGATTCAACTAAGTTACATTATAATTAATATATTAGTTTACATAGTATTTTAAATTAACTAAAATTATTAAAAAATAGGAGAAAAAATAGTAAAAAATCAATGCAAAAATAAAAAATAAAAAAACAATAAAGAACAATGAATAAAAAATATATGAAAAAATATAATAAGAAGACTTAGCGTTCCTCAACACTACAATAATTGTAAAATTTATCTTTCTTTTTATTTTTTTTAAATTCTTCATCTGAAATATCTTTATTCATTTGATTTAAAAAATTATCAAAACACTCAGATTTTTTAGATATAAACTTCTTTTTAAAAGATTCAAAATTTTTTATTAATTCATCATAAAACCATTTAACTGCAAAAGAGTCAGCACTTTTTAAAAATATAACTGAATCTAAATAGCTAATAGAAATAGATAAATCTAAAGAATTATAATCAGATTTAATTAATTTAATATAATTAACATCTTTAAACATTATCCTTTCATTAACAATCCCTTTCCTTGATAACATATGCTTTTTCTCTAAAAAAATTGAATCATCTTCCAAATATGTTTCACTAACAATCATAGAGTGGTTAGAATAACCATCAGAAATAGTAAAATTTAAAGAAATATTAGACATAAAACACCTATTTAAAGTTAATTAATTATCCATATAATTATTATCTAAATAATTATTATAATAAGTTATCAAAGCAAAATAAATAAGAAATGATATCAAATAAGCTACAATATCCCAATAATCTAAAACAGAACCTATTTTAATAAATAACGCCACATATTCCCAAATAAAAGTAGCTACCACAGTTATAATAAATAAAACATAAAAATTAGTTAGTTTTACTATAAAAATTGTATTAAAAAAACTAAATAAAACTATAGTTGCCAATAGATCATTAAAATAAAATGTAAAAATCCAAATATTTAATGATTTAAAAAAATATTGATTTAAGACATATAATAAAATAGCTACAATAAAAATAGTTAAATTAAATTTCCTAAATAATAAATCATTCTTTTTTAAATAAATATTATCTAAAATCATTTAAATCAACAAGAGAATTCATAATGAATAAGATGTATTAATTAAATCCAATAAATGATTTAATAAAATTTAATAAAAAAACTACATAAAAGTCATCATAACCATTATGACCAATATAATTAAAATTATACCAATAATTATTAAGGAAATTCCATTAACTCCAATAGTAGATGTAGAATAATAAGAATTATGAGATGACTTATTTCCATGGAATGAATCATTTCCTCTAGACGTTTTATTTAAATCATCATTTTCATTAATTTCTTTCGTATTTACAACATCATATTCTTCAATATCAATTATATCCTTATCCATAATATCACCTTATGTGATATTTAATTAATAATAATATTAGAATAAATAAATATTCTAATAATTATTCATCTGGAACATATACTCCATCATCATTTAAATGCATTCCAGAAACTTTTCCACCAGTATTAAGTTGACTAACTTTAGAACCACTAGAACCAGAATTAGAACTAGAACCTCCAGAATAACTACTAGAACTAGAACTATGGCTAGAATTAGAACTAGAACTACTAGAATAACTACTAGAACTAGAACTATGGCCAGAATTAGAACTAGAACTTGAATCACTAATAGAAGAAGAACTTACATCAGATTGACTAGAACTAGAATCTGAAGAACTGTCTTGATTAGTGAAATTGATAGTATCATCAGTTAAATTAGACATATCACTATCAAGGAAAAGGTCTTCTAAACCAGTAGTGTCATCTGAGGAAGCTACGAAAACTGCAAAAGTTGCAACTAAAACTGCAATTATAGCAACAATTAGAATAACTATAATCATATCACGATTTTCCATATAATCAACCCCATATTCAATTGAAATAAAATATAAACTTTTAGTATAACTAAAATTTTTACTATAATAAGTTTAATATATATTTAATGAA
>JAKSUF010000420.1 GCA_024409145.1 archaeon
CCCCAAACCCCAAACCCCAAACCCCAAACCCCAAACCCCATATGAATATTGTAATAATTTATTTTTTTAATATGACTACATTTTTAAATAACGGTTAATTTTGTAATTAAATGAAATATATTTTATTAGGTTTACTCTTATTAATCAATTATACTATTTAAGGAGATAAAGGAGCAGTTGTAACAGTGTAATAATTTGGTGACCAGGTTATACAAAAAATAAAGACATTCGTAAAAGATGATTATCAATGTGTAGATTCAGCCAAGAAAGATTTATAATTTGATAAAACATGCACAATGACTAAAAATCCAAATGCTAAATTTGTTGTTAAAATAGGTGCTAATAAATCTGAATTAGATAAAGAAACTAATGTATAGAAATTATATTAATATTATTTCTATTTATTTACATTGGTAGGATGCAAAATGAATAATAGAATTGTAGATCATTATTAAAAGGCTTCTAAATAAGTAATGCCTGGTGAAATATTAATGAGTGATGGATAACCAACAAAGGCTGTTCAGAAAGTAGCTGAATAATTAAATTAATTCACTTAATAAGTTAATACAACTATGTGCAAGCAATAAACACCTAAAGCTGCATTTGGTGAAGATTTTGCTAAAAATGCATTAGGCATTACAAAAGATCTATATATCTTTGGAGGAAAAGATGAAAAGGAGCCAATTAAGATAATAGGTAAGAGAGGAGATGACCTTGTTGAATGTGTTATTGATTAATCCGATCCAAATATATTCAACATTGATATTAAAGATGGATTAGGAAAACTAAACATGAAAGGCAAAAAAACAGTTTTACTAGAAAATAAGTTTGGACTTTTCAAAGAGTAAGTTAAGGCTAATATGGATAAATTAAATAGAGAATTAGATAAAATAAAAAAGAATAAGGCTACTAAAGAATAAGCATTGAGTTCAACCACTAATGGAAAATATTCAGGCATAAATCCAACAGTTGAAACATATGATATGGAAATAGATGATGGAAAAGAAAAGAAGAATGAATTAACTACTAAAAAAACTTATTATTTCAAATTAAAGGGTTATCCTTTCATTTTGGGATAAATAGATAATAAAGTAGGTTCAACTGAATACATTCTTCCTGCTAATAACGCTGATGATTTAAAAAGCAGAGTAGCAGCAATAGAAGATGATTATAAAAAGGATATTTAGTTATATTATAAAAATATTAATAATGGAGATTAAACAGAAAAAACATTGTAAAACTTTAAGGACTATATTAAGGATAATAAAAGTGATAAATACGAATTAACAGCAGAAAGTGAAGGAAGAGTAGTACTATTATAAAAAGGAGGAGATGCTAAAGATATTGCATCAAGAGCAAAAGGTATTATGAGAGTAGATTAAGCTAATAACTAATTTGTATATGTTCATATACATGAGCCTAAAACATATAAAGAAGGAGAAAATGCAGATGTGATCAATAGAGATTTAAGTGTAGATGATGAAACAAAGTTTTCAACTTATTAAACAAAAGATTCATTCAAACAAATATTAGATCAAATAATACCTTTTGCTCTTGATGCAATATCTTTAGCATCTCCTCCTTTTTATAA
>JAKSUF010000421.1 GCA_024409145.1 archaeon
CCCCAAACCCCAAACCCCAAACCCCAAACCCCTAGTTTTTTTTGAGTATTTGAAACAAGAAATAAAAAAAATATTTTTAGATTTGAAAAAATAGGGATAAAATAAAAAAAATAGAAGATCATTCCATGCCCATATCATAATTGCCTTCATTGCCTTCATTGTCTTGTCCTTCTTCATTGTTGTTATCTTAAGTTTCGAATTTAGGTTCTTCTTCATCTTTTTCATTGGCTCCTTCTTTTTCTAATTTGGCCAATTCTTTAGTTAATAGTTCTTCGTATTCACCTTATTCAGCAAATACCTTTTCAACTTGTTCTTTGCTAGCGAATAACTCGGCAATTTTAGTCCAAAAGTTGATTGAAGCATCATATTGATCAATGTAACCTTGAGCTAAGTTGCTGATGAGTCCTGTTGTCTTCTCTCTGTCTAAATTATTAACATAAGGAATCAACTCATTAAGAATGTAATTGCCTGCTATTCTGATGATGTTAGTAGTGCAAGTGGCTTAGTTGTTATGGTGCTTTCTTGTCTTTTCTAATTAGGCTATTTTCTCCTCATTCTATTTGTTTCCAGCTCCGCCCATTGCCACATTAGTCTATAATCTCATTTAGGCTATTTATGAGTCTAACTTTGTCACTTCTGTTCTTTCTTAGCCTACAAATGTTCTCAAGTTCTTGAATCTCTATATTAATTCGATGTAAGAGAGATAATACTAGTTGACCATATTAAGCTTTAATTAGAAGTGGTTCAAAGAGTTGACCTTGAACATCTTCTAGATCTTCTGATACTCTTAAATACCCTTGTCTCTCTTTTATGGCTCATCTGCAAAGCTGTTTAATAATAAAGAGTAGAAATCAGCTAAGTAAACTCTGCTCTGATCCATGAACTTCTCCTTTTATACTAATTTGATCTTATCGATGATGCTTCTGTTTTATTATATTCTGATTTCTAATAAGTTGTTTTATTCAATGAAGATTTAGTTCATTTGTTCTTATCTTTAGTCGAATGAGAAGTTAGGATATACTCTCTTGTAGTTCTCTAATATTGTTTCAATGGTGGGGTTCATGTATTATTTCATGAGTCCTTCCATGGTTCCTTCTTAGTTTCCTTAGTTGAGGAAAGCTTATAATGGGCCAAAGTCGAAAGTGTTGTAATTGTCTAACATGAACTTCATGAAGTTGTTCAACTCTTCTGTTCTATCTATTAAGAATGGCTTCTCCATATTACCCTTATTAATTAACTACGTTCTTTTTTCTGTGTGGTGGTGGAATGAAAGTAAGAGGCATCTATGCTCCAATTGCTTCATATAAAGCTTAGAAGTCCTTAAATCTTCTGTGTAGCTTTATCACTCCTTACTTGAACTTGATATCTATCTAATATATACTGTGCTTCATAAATAATGAACTCTTCTCTGTTGGATAGTTCACCTTTATTGCCAATGGCTTACTCTATTTGTATGGTGCTGGCATTTTTTTATTTTATTAATCAAGAATAAAAATTTTTTTATCTTTAAAAAAAATATTATTTTATATTTAAATACAGGGGTTTGGGGTTTGGGGTTTGGGGTTTGGGG
>JAKSUF010000422.1 GCA_024409145.1 archaeon
AATAAAACTCTTTTTACAAAAATGAAAAAACATTAATATACAAACAACGTTATTAAAATTATAACTCATCTAATTTATAAAGCCTTGTAAGTTTTACAGGGCTTTTTTTTTTATTTAATAAGATTTATTAATACTATTTGCGTGATTATCTGTATATTCATCTGTATTTATCCAATCTATAATACCTTTTATAATTCCATCTTTTACTTCTTTTGATAAATTTTCAGGTTTGTAAACATATTTAACAATATTCTTTTTTGAAAAATTTTTAAAGTTACCTTCTGATAATGTAATTACAATACTAGTTACAGATTCATTTTTTCTGACATAATCTCCATTTGCGTTATGATTAGATATTCGTAATGTTATATTTTTACTTCCCATTTTTTTAGTAACATAAACAGAATCATGACTTTCTCTTAACCCAAAGGCAATTTTTAATTTATTCAAAAATTCTCGTGGTTGTATGTTTTCAGTTTTTATTTTATTTAATTTTTTTATTACATATTGACTTTTAGTATTATCAAGGCTAATATATTTTTGAGCCGTTTGCGAGGATGCATTCTGAGGTGTTGCCGGAAGTCCTTCCTTTTGTGTTGTGATACTATCAACATTATTCGTTGTATCGATCAAACGGCTTGTTTTTTCTTCAATATCATTATTTCTACTTCCCCCATTATTTCTTCCTGTATCTGGATATCTATACCGATAATGCCCTGAATAACCGAAACGTTGTAAGTATTGAGCTTTTATTATACTATCATATAAAGATTTTCTAATTAATATTTTCATAAAAAAATCCCTCCCATAAATATAATAATAGAAAATATATTAAAATGATACTATCTAATTTTTTAGAATCATTTTATTTTTTTTAATTTACAATAAGTATTAAGAGTAAGCCATGTGACATTTAATTCATTCGCTAAGCTTAATTTGCTTCTCCCTTTTTCCCTTTCAGCCTTAATATAATTTTTATAACCATCTAGTTTTAATTGTTTATTTTTAGTACCTTTAGAACGTCCTATATGTTTTCCTTCTCTTTTTACTCTCTCTAAACCTTGTTTTGTTCGTTCACTAATTAAAGTACGTTCAATCTCTGCACAAAGTCCAAAAGCAAAAGCAATTACTTTTGATTGAATATTATCACCAAGCTCAAACCCTTCTTTTATTGCAATTAGTTTTACTTTTTTTTCTTGAAATGTTTGCAAAATTGATAATATCATTATCATAGATCTTCCTAATCTTGATAACTCTGTAATAATGACAACATCGTCTTTTTTTAATATTGAAATAAGTTTTCCTAATTCTCTTTTTTCAATTTTTTTAGTTCCACTAATAGTTTCTGATATAAATTTTATATCTGTTATTTTTAATTTCTTACAATATTTTTTAATCTCTAACATCTGATTTTCTGGCGTTTGAGTTTGCGTTGAAACTCGTGTATAAGCATATATCATTATTTGGTTCTCCTTGATATTAATATTAATAATTTTTCTATATAAATCTAATGGACGGTTTAATTGAACAATGGGAAAATTATACTTTGTTCGTTAATAGCAATAT
>JAKSUF010000423.1 GCA_024409145.1 archaeon
CCCAAACCCCAAACCCCAAACCCCAAACCCCAAACCCCAAACCCCTTAAATATTTATATTTAGATTTTATTTTTTTTAAGACTGGATTAAATTAATTTGAAATAAATATTGATTTCTTAAAAACAATAAATCAGCATCCGATTCCAAATACTCTGCAGAAGAATCCAGGTTAATTTTCTTCAGGGGCTGGCTCTTAAGCTTATGCTTAAGCTTAGGCTTCTTCTTATGCTTTGACATCTTCTATTTTATTTTTTTAAATGTAGTGTTCAACCTTTTCTATTTTGACATCATCTTGAATCATTTCAAACTTTTCTTAGTTGATTTCTTATTCTTTTGCTTCTAAATAAAAATCAATACCGTACTTTTCAACTTTTATTTTGAATTATGATAATTCCTTCTTTTTCTTATCAAAAATAACATGGAATCTATGGTATGGTTTTTCTTTCTTTTCTTCTTCCTTCTTTTCTTCTTATTATAATCTTCTGTTTTTCTTTATTTATTTCTTCTTTTCACTCAATACTCTCTTTGGCACTTCTTTCTTTTCTTCTTTTTTCTCTTCTTTCTTTTCAACTGGTTCTTCTTTCTTTTCTTCTTTTCCAGGCTATAAAGCACCATAAGCAATTTTATTAGCATTGGCATATTATTCATCTATTTTGGCATTCATTTCAGTGACCAAATCAGTTAATTACTTTTAATAAGGGTTAAAGAATTCACTGACTCTGCCAATTTAGAATTATTCACAAATATTTTTGCAAATAGTCTTATATGGCTTCTTATTTCTAACCATCTTACATTCATTCAAGTCCTTTTTAATCTTTTTATCGATAGGTATTATAGGAACCATTGTTTTTTTGAATTATCCATTAACATCACAAGAATTAACTAAGTAATTACCTAAATTCATCATATAAATAATATCTATATTTAATAATAATAAAGTGGATAATGAGGATTTAATTAAAGTAGAGCAAAATTCATTGGAGACTACGATTTCCTTTTTCTTCATGTGGATATACTTTTATAAATCACCGTTACAAATAGAGCAGTATAAACCAGATTAAACATTAATTTAGAACTCTTATAGTTTTTAGAAGTTTTCTATTATTTTAGTCTTTATTTCAGAAATATCATAAAACTTAACTCTTTCACTTAATACTTTGCATCTGTTTACTTTTTCTTTAATTTTGCCATCAATGATGTTAGCATAAGATCTGACATTTTCAAACTTATCTAATATGTTCATATAGTTGGTTGTTATATTTTCATAAATATCTTCTACTTTTTCATCTTTTTTAGATAAAATCCAATTCATGTATATTATATTTTAATCATTAACTTAACAACAGCTTCTCTATACTCTTGGGCACATTTATAATCTCATCTATTTAGCTATTATTTATCCTTTTAATCCATAATTCTTTAATAGGCCTTATTTACATTTAATAATATTAATTTCCTCTTTTGGCTTTTCAGGCTCTTAAGGCTTTGGTTATTCTTCCTTTTTTTCCTCTGGTTTTGGTTCTTCTTATTTTTCTTCTTCATCTAGATATTAT
>JAKSUF010000424.1 GCA_024409145.1 archaeon
GGTTCTTTAAAAAATAGGGTTGGTCGGTCGTTTTTGTCATAATTTTTAATTTTATCCAATTTTGGGTTGGTCGTTATATAAAAAAAGATACCTCTATTGTATAATTAGATTGCTTAGAAATAAAACACAAAGGAGGTACCCATGAATTATTATAACCCATATAGGGATGAAATTAAAGATGACAGAATTGAAATAGTATTTGAAACCACAATTGATGATTTAAAAATTATAAGAGGTGTTCTTCACCCAAAAGAAATTAATGCTTGCCCAAATTGTAATTCTATTGATTGTATTAAATATGGACATAAAACTAAGAAAATTACTATTGATGCTTTTAGGCATTATAAAACTAATTTCTCTTTAACTATTAATAGATTTTTATGTAAGAATTGTTTAAAAACATTTGTTGATTCTACCACACTTACTTCTAAAAATTCTTCTATTTCTATTCAAACTAAATTCTCTGTTTTAGAAGATTTAAGAAAGGATATTAGCTTTACTCAAATTGCTAGAATGAATAACGTTTCTGTTCAAACTGTTATTAATTTATTTGAAGATAATATTAATATTCCTAGAAATAAATTATCTGAAGTAATATGTATTGATGAATTTAAAAATCTAAAATCAGCTAAAGGTAAATATGCTTTTTTAATATTGGATCCTAATGAATCTAAAATTATTGATGTTTTACCTGATAGAAGATTGGATCATTTAGAAAGATACTTCTTATCTATACCTAAAAATGAGAGAAATGGCGTTAAATACGTAATTTCCGATATGTATGAAGGATATAGAAACATTATAAAATATCACTTCCCTAATGCTACTCATATAATTGATAGATTCCATTATATTAGATATGTTACTAAGGCTATGAATGATACTAGAATTAAGATTATGTCTAAATATAAAGTTACTTCTGTTGAGTATAAAACTTTAAAAAAATATTGGAAATTGTTTCTAAATGATGTGAATTTGTTAAGTTCTAAGGAAGTATATGATTATAAATCAAAAACTAAAATTGAGACTTATAAAATTGTTGAGGCGGCTTTAGAATTTGATTCAGATTTAATGGATGCTTATTCTATTATGCAAGACTTTTTCATACTTATTAATGATACGAAATTTGAAGATGCTGATGATGTCTTAAATAATTGGATAAAAAAATTAGAAGATTGTAACTTAAAGGAATTTAAGGATCTAACTAAGATGTTTAAAAATTGGAGTGGCGAAATAAGAAATTCATTTCTTCGATTTGGAGACAAGCACTTATCTAATGGTCCAATCGAAGGAATGAATAATCACATAAAATTGATTAAAAGAATGGGATTTGGATACACTAATTTTCCACACTTTAGAAATAGAATCATGTATATTATAAATGATGTCAAAATAAAAATAAAATAGTTTAAATCGGAAAAATAATATGTTTCTAAGCGAATTAAAAAAGGACTTACCAACCCAATTTTGGATACTGGTAAGTCCTTATTTTTCTATTCATTTTCAGAGTCGCCGACCGACCGACCAACCCTATTTTTTAAAGAACC
>JAKSUF010000425.1 GCA_024409145.1 archaeon
CCCCAAACCCCAAACCCCAAACCCCAAACCCCTTAAATTTAATAAAAGTTAAGATAGATTTTTTATTTTGTTTTAAACAGAATTAAAAAAATAAAATATCATAAATTGCTTTTATTCATTTAGTTAGATTCTTTTAAGTTTCTTCTTTATTAAATTTATATGATTCATTCTTTAATATGATTCCATCAATTATAGCTCTTTTACCGGTGTTGTTTCTATAATGTGTGAATTAGTCATAATGGAAATTCTTAATATCATCATCTGTTATTTCATTTATTTCAGCTATTAATGAGGCACTTAACTTTTCATATTTTATTGGAACTCTTCCATTATGCTTAATAGCATATATCATTTCACCTTTATCAGCATCAAGAGCATTAGTGAATACGTGCTTCATTAAGTTGTATCCCTTTTTGTCAACTATTAAATTATATTCAGCAAGGTCTACTTAGTGGGCACTTCTAGTTTATATGACAACCTTCTCATCCATATTTTCATAGTCAATATCTCTTGGTAAATTATAAAGAGCCTTATAAACAAAATCTTAATAAGCTCTCTTCTTCTTTTATGAATATCTGGAATAATCGAAGAACATTTTATTCATTGAATACTCATCGAAATCATCGTTTTCTAATGTTTTATCGAATACATCAATTTTGTTAGGGGCGGAGTGAGGAATTTCCAAGCCATCTGTCGATTCCTTTTATTCCTTCAAAATTCTTCTTGTTTTGATATTTAAGAATGAATCTACGAATAATTACATGTTGTTGGCTGCATTTGTAAATGCTTCCAAATATCCTTCTTATACTGGCGATAAATCATTTATTCTGAAATATTAGCAATAATCAACACACTTATGTGATTAGCCTTAAGTAAAGAATTTATGACACTTATTAACATGCTTAAATACTTATTTTTCTTTTGGAATCAATTTTATTTTTTTAACTGGCTATCCAAGGAATAATTATACCATCATGGTCATTGTTTTTAATGCAGGTAATAATTATATGTTTACTAAATAGGAATATTCAATAGTATGATCTACAAATTTACTGCAAGAATCTTATGAGATTATTAACTCTTTAGTGAATATGTTCAACTTCTTATGGAATTTTTAATCGCAAATACTACAATAGAAGGCACTTCTAACTTTTAATAAGAATTGATATTAAGCATAAAATTGAACTTGAGCATTTTTCAATAAGTCAATTAGATTAGCTTGTTTGAATGCATGGACATTGAATGCTAAAGTAGCTTTAACCTTTTAAGGCAATTCAATAGAATCCAATTATTTATCTAGATCTATTTTGTTCATGTCCATTGCCAATTTGGTCATGAATTATAACTTTTAATAAATAGATTGATAGTATTCTAATATTTTTGGCTTTGTAGAATTTTGCCATTAATCATACAAGTTAAATTAGTCGAAATTGGTGCAACAGTTTAATTTCATTTCAGGGCAGAATAAATTCTTTCCTTATTTGGAAAATATTCTTGAAGATACACCATAACTGATTGGCAAGGATTTCAAGCATCTCC
>JAKSUF010000426.1 GCA_024409145.1 archaeon
GAATGATCGAAGAATCGAATGATCGAAAAATCGAAAAATCGAAAAAAAACCCCAAACCCCAAACCCCAAACCCCAAACCCCAAACCCCAAATAAAAAGGTGATTTTATTTTTATGAATTGTAAAAAAAATAAAATAAAATTCCTAATTAATTTTTTGAGTTAAATTTTAAAATCAATTTAAGCTTTCTAGGTCAATAAAGTCGTAATCTTATATTAATTTATTTTATAACTTTTATATTGACTTTTTAAGTATGTTACTATAATTTTCTGTTTTTCTACTAATTTCCCTTAAATTTTCTTCAATAGATTATTATTTAATTTGTACTTATTAATTTTTTTCAAATAATGCGTCTTATATTTATTCATTAAGTTGTTTCTATTAAACAATTTATTTTTCTAAGTCTTCGAAGTTATTTAAGGCCAATCCCAAACCGCCAGCAGCTTCTCCAAGACCAATGAATCTGCTTATTAACTTTGCTTTTATTTAAGCTGCTATTTTTTTATTATTTCTAGCATAATAGCTGATATAATTTTATAAAGCTATATTCTTGATGATTTCTTTCTTTTTAGCATTATAATCTTAGAAGTAGACTGCTTGGCCGGTGGCTTAGAATAATATCTTTGCATATTAATCGAATGATTGATAAGGCATTTTAGGCTCAGTTTCTAGTTCCTATACTTTTTATTAACAGTCTTTGAAGTTAGTACAGCCTTTTACTTTCTTTAATTTAGCACCTTAAACAAATAAGGTTTGCATAGAAGCCATTCTTTTATATCTATAATAATTAGATTGATGATCCATTAATTCTACAATGCCTTTAGCATCTAAGCCTGTTAATTCAATGGAGTCAATAGCTTTTTTCTATTCATCGAATAAATTGCTAATTTCCTTTTAAACTTTATCTTAAGAATCTTAATTTAAGAAATTGTTATTAGCTTATAATTCACTAGCTAACTTTAATTAATCAGACTTGAATTTATTTTATAATTCACGAGCATGTTCTATTTCTTTGGTAAGTTCTGGAGTTACTTCCTTTTAACTATTAGCATATGTTTATAAATCAGTTGCATAAAATTCTTCAGCTGCTATTAATTATTCATAGAAATAAGGTGTTAATGTAATTTTATTAGGAGTTTTATTCTCAGTAGCACTTGTCAAGTTATCAATTGATTAAATTATTTTCTAAAATCTGTCAATGTCAGCTTGAATAGATGCCGAAGTAGAATAATTACCAGCAATGTTGACTTATTTAGATAATTCTAATCTCATTTCATCATATAATTATTTTTCATTAAATGTTTCTTTTTTGGGGTCATCTTCTAAAAATCTTTATAGTCTATAATTAAATGCTGCTATAGATTATTATAATTTCATGTCAGCCATCATCATAACTAAAAACATAAAGAAAAATCTACTCAATTTCATTTCAGACAACTGTTAAAATTTAAAAATAAAAAAATATTATCAAAAAATTAATTATCATTGCATACTCATATGGGGTTTGGGGTTTGGGGTTTGGGGTTTGGGGTTTGGGGTT
>JAKSUF010000427.1 GCA_024409145.1 archaeon
GAACCACCACTCAATATATCACCACCTTTTTAAAACAATAGAACATGTTTAAGTTTATACATATACTTTAACAATACCCATATATAAATATAACGATTATAAATGCTTTAATTTGCTAAAAAACAACATATAACAAATTAATTGTATAAACAAGGATTTAAATAAATTATTTGCATAAACAAGTAAAATTAATAGATGTTGAATATAATTAAAGAAACAAAATAAATTTAATTTAAACAATAATAACTCCATACAACAATATAAATTAAATAATGCAGCATACATAAAGTAAAAAAATAAAAAACATCCATAATTAAATAATGGAGTAGGACATAAAGTAAAAAATAAAAAATACAATATAATACAAAACATATTTAATTAAAAATAGAGTTGATTAAAATCGAACATATCAATGTAAGTACATGAAATATGAACCACATTTTCATTAAAATAACAAGACATAATTTAGTTTATAAAATTAAGATAATAGATACAGATTACCCCAATCATAGTTTTATAAAAAATAAAAAACTAAAAAAAAATAAATAAATAAATTTAATTCTCAGAGCAGGTTATTAATTTGAAGTATAATCTAGATTTTTTAATGAAATCTATCTTATACAGCTTTCAAGATAATCAGCTATGTCTTCATCAGACATTTCTGGCCAATTTTCTTTGATTCCTCTAGTTAATGTTTTAAGATATTCTTCGCAAGGATCATTATATGGACGTAATACATCATTAGTTATAGTGACTAATTCATATCCATCTAATTCTCCAAGAGATTTGATATTTTCATACCAAAATCCTATCCATCAGGGAAGCGTCCGCAGTTCTCTTCTGCAGCTACATGCTCAAATTGTTCTCTTGTTATAAGATATGCAACTGCCAATGCATTTCCTTTTTTAGTAGTGTCTAAAAAGGATACACCACAGCCATTCCAAGAGCCTGAAGTGTTACCAAAGTACATATCATAAGGAATTTCTAATGATTTGACTTTAATAGGTAAAGAAGTATCTCTACAAGGTTCATTATAAGAACCTCCATCTTCAAAAGCTCCTCCTTTAATATAGCAAAGGAATCTATCATAAAGCATGTTACTTCCATAAGATACATACCAGACATAATCTTTCCAAGAATTTATTTTTTCAAGATAAGATACATCTTGGTTATATTCATAGATATAAGCTAATCTATTATTAAGAGGAATTAATTCGCATTTACGAATATAAAGACTACCTTCTCCTTCAAGAGAATCTAATGCATCCATATCAGATTCAGGTACTTCATATAATTCTCCAATTACTTCAGAATCTCCAGGTACTATTGCAGGATAAAATCCTACATTGTACATATCATAGCCTTCTACATATGTTGATTCAATGTATTCGCTATTTGAGAGGAATCCATGATTTGCTTCTCCATTCATAAGGGTTCCATAAGTAAATACTAATCTATGATTAAAGTATTCATTTATTTTAAGGATATCTTCTTCATAGCTTTCTCCCCATGGACCAGTGAAGTTTTCA
>JAKSUF010000428.1 GCA_024409145.1 archaeon
AATTAATTAGGATAGTAAAACATAATTGGATACACTATTGAATTATTTGGTTTCTATAAAATGTATGAGGATTATTATTAAAAAATAAAGACAAAAGATCAATATATAAATGAATTTAAAAAATTTTAAATATACAATGAAAAGTCAATATCTTATTAAACCTTAGACAGTCCAAATCTATGTGAAAATAATTATATTTAAGAATAATTAATTAACTAATTAAAATTAATTAAATAATTTAATGCACTTTCTGAATAATATAACAAATCTTTATCTAAAATTGAAACGAATTATATAGATGTTTGCACCCCTAAGTTACCTATAGAGAATTAATTAAATTAGATTAAAGAACTTTCTATATTTTATCTAGTTTCTAAAATAGCATAAGAATATATTACCAAAAAAAATAATTTACAAAATAATTTTCCAGCATAAAATGATGATATTTAGTAACTATTGATTGCTAGTGTTATTTTTTATTTCAATTTAAAAGAAAATAAAAATATGAACTATTATTCATTTTTAAATTATATTCACTTAAACGAGGATAGTATAATTCACTTAAACGAATAATAATTAAAGCAATATAATTTGAGGAGTCAAAATTATTTAATTCCTTTATTTGTTAATTCATTTGAATAGTGGTTTAATGATCAAAGCTAATTAAATGAGTTAAATATTGATTTAGCATTAAAAAATACTAATATAGTTGATTTAATTACCAAAAAAGATTTTAATGATATATATTTATTATTAAATTTTGAATTAGAATTAAAAGCATATATTGAAGATGTTTAATTTGGGTCAATATATAAAAGCTTACTTAAAACTTTTAAAATTAAAGGAAATGGATCTTAATCTTTTGATTCTAAAATAAAAATTGCATATATGGAAAGAATAAGACCACTTAAAGATGAATTGTAGAAGGCTTTAGATAAAGGAGATGATGTAATTTTTGGATTAACTTAAAATAATGAAAAGTATAAGTAAATTCTAGATTTAATATTCCCAGATAAAAATGAATATGAAAAGATTAATAGTAACTTAAAATCTTTATTAAATGATTCTATTAATAAAATTAAAAAAGGGTATTAGTATATTGAAGAACATAAAAGTCCAACTATGAAAAGGAGTGACGACTTTATATGCAATAATGAAGCAGCATGCTCTGATATAGTAAATGGCTTATATTTAATCTTTATTTAAATAAGTAAAATGTTTATATTAGCTAAATAAACTCAGCAAAAAGTAATGAATCCAAATTAATATGCTCTAATTAATGAATATATTTAGTTATTAAATAACTTATATTTAAGAAGAAAATATGAGGATGAAGAAAATAAAGGATTAATAGGGATATTGCAAGGAATAATGGCTGATAGTTGAAAACCCGACACAAAAAACTTTATTTGATTATTTCAAATTTAAAATATTTTGGCGGAAAGCAAGAATAAATTTAACTCAAAAAATTTAATAAGGGGTTTGGGGTTTGGGGTTTGGGGTTTGGGGTTTGGGG
>JAKSUF010000429.1 GCA_024409145.1 archaeon
ATTATAATTTAAATAATAAATAATTTAGAATTAAAAATTAACTAAATTGAATTATATTAATTGAATTATATAAAATTATTAATGGAGAAAATAACATGACAAATAAAAAATATGGTGATAGAACATTACAAGTACATGCTGGTCAAGAAACTCCAGAATCTGCATTTGGTGCAAGAGCAGTCCCAATTTACATGACAAGTTCATATGTATTTAAAGATGCAGAATATGCAGCAAATATTTTTGCATTAACTGAACCTGGACATATTTATACAAGACTTAATAACCCAACTAATGATGCTTTTGAAGAAAGAATTGCAGCTATTGAAGGTGGAGTAGGTGGTTTAGCACAAACTACAGGAATGGCAGCAATCACTCTTGCACTTTTAAATATTGTAAAATGTGGAGAAGAAATTGTATCTGGAGATAACCTCTATGGAGGAACCTATACTTTATTTAAAAACACTTTTGCTAAATTTGGAATTAAAGTTAATTTTGTAGATTCTCAAGACCTTGATGCTTTTGAAGCAGCTATTAATGAAAAAACAAGAGCAGTTTACTGTGAATCTATTGGAAATCCAAAATTAGATATTCCGGATTTTGAAAAATTAGCTGAAATTGCACATAAAAACAAAATACCTCTTGTTGTAGATAATACTTCAGCAGTTGGAATGGTAAAACCTATCGAACATGGAGCAGATATTGTTGTTCATTCAGCTACTAAAATTATTGGTGGACATGGAACAGCTTTAGGTGGAACAATTGTAGATTCAGGAAACTTTGATTGGACTAGTGGAAAGTTCCCAGAATTTACTGAACCAGATGAATCTTACCATGGTCTTGTTTACTCTGAAGCATTTGGAAATGCAGCATATATTAATAAAGCACGTGTACAAATGATGAGGGATTTAGGTACAACAATAAGTCCTTTCAATTCATTTATGTTACTTCAAGGTCTTGAATCAATGGATTTAAGAGTAAAACAACATACTGAAAATGCTCTCGAAGTAGCTAAATTCTTAGAAAACCACGAACTCGTATCTTGGGTAAACTATCCAGGACTTGAATCTAGTCCTAACCATGAAATGGCTAAAAAATATTTAAATGGAAGATATGGTTGTGTTCTTGGATTTGGAATTAAAGGAGGAATAGAAGAAGGTAAGAAATTCATTGAAAATGTAGAACTTCTTTCTCATTTAGCTAATATTTGTGATGCAAAAACATTAGTTGTACATCCAGCATCAACTACTCACTCTGCAATTTCTCCAGAAGAACAATTAGCTACTGGTGTAACTCCAGACTTTATCAGAATGTCTGTGGGAATTGAAAATGTTGAAGACATTATTGCAGATATTGATCAAGCTTTAAGAAAAGCTGTTGAATAATCTGATTATTTAATAAAAAAGAGGATAAAACCTCTTTAAAAAATACTTTTTTTAAAAAATAAAATAAAAAAGCTATAAAAAAATACACATTTTAAAAAAAAATACTTTTTTTAAAAAATAAAATAAAAAAGCT
>JAKSUF010000043.1 GCA_024409145.1 archaeon
CTAAATACTAAATAAACTAAATAAACTAAATAAAAAAATAATTATCCTTTATCAATCATTATTTTCATCTCTCAACATATATAGTAATGCATTAGAAATAGCTGCTGCCACATTACTACCTCCTTTACGTCCTTTAGCAACAATATACGGAACATCACATTGCATAATTAATTCTTTTGCTTGTACTACATTAACAAACCCTACAGGAACACCAATAACAAGTTCTGGTTTAATTTCATTATTTTGAATCAATTCATACAAACGAATTAATGCAGTAGGTGCATTACCAATAGCAAAAATTAAAGGTTTATCTAATTGTGCTGCTTTATCCATAGATGCTCTAGCACGAGTAGAGTTATTTTTTTTAGCAGCCTCTCTAACATCATCATCACTCATAAAACAGAAAACTTCACCACCATATTTCTTAAGTTCAGTTTTATTAATTCCTGCTTTAACCATCTGAGTATCAGTTACAATAGATGCACCATTTTTAATACTATCTAATACTTTATTTACAACATCTTCAGAAAAACATAAATTATCTGCATAATCAAAATCAGCTGCTGTATGAATAGCTCTTTTAATAATTGGTGCTAATTGAGGGTCTAATTCATGAGGAAGTTCTGATTCAATAATTTCAAAACTTCTATTTTCAATATCATACGGTTTAACCTTTTCTAATTCAATTTTCATAATTTCACTCCAATACATATCAACATAAATAATAAACTATAATAATATAATAAAATATCAAATATTACCACAAAACTAAATACATTAGTAAATAACTAGCAAACTAATAAAAGATCTAAATACTAACCATCCCAATTTTGAGCATGCTTAACAAATGATTTAGCAAAATTTGGATTTGCAGGAAGATAAATATGTGGAAAACCAGCATAATAACTATCAGACCCATGACAACAAGAATATTCTAAACCATTAGATGCTTTTTTAGCAATAAAGTCCACACCACAATTTTCACTATCATAATAATGGAATTCATGAGCTCGAATACTTTCATTTTTAGTAGCTAATAAATTATCATCTAATGCAGTAATCTCAACATAACCAAAACGTTGCAACTTATTTGTTTTAACACAATTACCTTTAATAAATCCAACCATAGGTACATTTTCAATAGAGTCATGTAAATACATAAATCCACCACATTCTGCAATTGTTGGGATTCCTTTAGTCATCAACTCTTTAATTTCATTACAAAGATTCCTATTTTTAGATAATTCTTCAGTATATAATTCAGGATATCCTCCACATAAATACAAACCAGAAATATTTTCAGGAAGTTTTTCATCTTTTAAAGGACTAAAATATAAAATTTCACAACCTAATTCTTCAAGTAATTCAATATTCTCTTCATACATAAAACAGAAAGCATTATCTTTAGAAACCGCAATTCTTAAATTAGAATCACTTAATTTATCTAAAACAACTGAATTAATATCTTCAGAGTTTTGATTTAAATTAATCTTTGGAGCTGTTTTAGATAATTCAATTAAACCATCTAAATCAATATGTTTTTCTGCTAAATCAGCTAATCCTTCAATTTTATATTTAATATCTTTAATTTCATCAGCAGTAATTAAACCTAAATTCCTACTTTCAATTGAATACTCATCTATACGAGGTAAAAAACCATAACATTTAATCCCTATACTTTCAACAATACTACTTAAAAGAGGATATAATCCTTGAGATATTCCATTAAATATAACTCCTTGAATCATACTATTAGTTTTAAATTCTTTAAAACCTTTTACAATAGCTGCTGCTGAATTACTCATACCCTTAGCATCAAGAATTAAAATAACTGGAGATTTAATAGATTTAGCTACTTCCCAAGCACTAGCTTTACCTTCAACACCAATACCATCATAAAAACCCATAGCACCTTCAATTATACTTAAATCATCCCCTTTATTACGAATAAATTGTTCACACAACATAGATTCATTAGAGAAATAAGGGTCCAAATTATGTGTTTTAACATTGAATACTTTACGATGAAACATAGGATCAATATAATCTGGCCCACATTTGAAAGAAGCAATGTTTAAACCTTTATTTTCGAAAGCTGCTAACAAAGCCATAACAATAGTAGTTTTACCACAATTACTATTAGTTCCAGAAATTAAAATCCTATTCACCAACACCACATCCAAAAATACCCATTCTAAAGATTAAAACCCTATTCACCAACACCACATCCACTAATAACAAATATTGGATTTTGAGCTATTAACATATGCAAATCACTAATTTTTTTACCTTTAGATATGCTGACTTGTACAATATCTTCATTAATACCAAGATTTTTAAGAGACTTCAAAGCAGCCATAGCATTCTCCATAGTTACAGCAGTTATAACAAATCTTATATTTTTATTATGTTCATAAAGATAGTTAACAATTTCATCCATATTTCCAGAACTTCCACCTATAAAAACAACATCAGGAATCGGATAATCTTTAAGACACTCAGGAGCTAAACCACAGTGAGATTCAATATTATCTACATGGAATTTTTCACAATTTTTGTTTAATAATTTTATAGCCTCTTCATTTTTATCAAAAGCATAAACTTTACCATCATATGCAGAAAATCCCATTTCAATAGTAACAGAACCAGTTCCACAACCAATATCATAAACAATATCCTTAGGAGAAATAGCTAATTTAGACATACAAACAGCACGTACTTCAGACTTAGTCATTGGAACTTTCCCTCGAATAAATTCATCATCAGGTATTCCTATACGAATTCTAGAATCAAAATTAGGGTTCTCTATAATTAAAACAGTTAAAGACCCATAGGATTTTTTATTCAAATCAACAACTTTACAATTATGAATAAGTTCATTATCAGAACCTAAGTTTTCACCAACCCAAACATTTAAGTCCCCAAATCCAAACTTAATTAATTGATTCTGTAAGTCAAGAATATTATTACCAGTTAAAGCAAAAGTATACTTATTACGCCTAACTGAAGAAACAATATTTGTATCTATACCATGACAACTAATTAAATTAGAATCTTTCCAAGGAATTTTACATTTTGCAAAAAAATATGAAACAGAAGATATTCCTGAAACTATATTAATATCATAATCAACTAATTCTTTAACTAATTTTTCAGCACCACTATAAAATCCAACATCGCCAGAGAATAAAATAGAAATATTATTTTTATCAGTTTGATTTAGTATACTTAAAATATCATTAGATAAATAAGCATTATAACTTGGTTTATTTAGATAAGATAACTCTTCTAACAATCTTTTAGAACCAATTAACAAATCTGTATCTTTAAGCAAGTTTAAGGCTTCTTGAGTAAGTGTTTTATTACCCATACCTATACCAATAATATTAATTTGTTTCATAGATACCTACCTTTAATAAAAATTTTAGCTTCTTCTACACCAAAACCTTCTTCTTCAACAGCTCGAACTAATACAACAACTTCCATACCACATTGAAGAGCTGCTTCAGTTTTTTCTTTAAAACCACCTATATTTCCAGATTCTTTAGTTACAAGAATATCAGCACCAACTTCCTTAAATTGAGAAATGTTAAATTCTTTAGAAAATGGACCTTGCATACCACAAAGATTTTTCATAGGATAACCTAAATCTAAACAATGGCTCATACCTTCAGGAGATGGTAACATTCTAAGATATACTCTTTCTTGAAAATTGTTTATATTAGTTAATACTTTAGCTTCTTTAGCTCCCATAGAAGAAAATATTAAACCAGTAGTTTGATTTAAGTATTCGATTAAATCACCCATATCAGAAAATTTAATAACTCCATCCACTTCAACAGATTCCCTTAATACTCGAATATATTCAATAGATTTCTTACAACAAGCTTCTTTTATATTCTTACTAACTTCAGTTGCATAAGGATGTGTTGCATCAAAAACTATTTCAGTTTGTTCTTCTTGGAATAAATTACACATCTCTTCTTGGTTTAATCTTTTAGATTGAACAACAACAGGATCATTATAGTTTAATACTTTTTCACCATAATCAGTAGCTACACAAACCATAGCAGGAATCTTTTTTTCAGAAAAAAATTCTGTCAAAATACGGCCTTCAGTAGTACCTCCAAATAAAACAATCTTATGCATTTTAATACCTCTAACTTTGAGAAATCATTATAATCTTAGAACAATGGATAATTAATACTAACTAACTAACTAACTAACTAACTAACTAACTAACTAACTAACCAACCAACCAACCAATAATTAATTAACATAATCATCCAATTATAAACCTTTATATCCTCTAGGAGTAACCATTTTATTATCAATTATCTCTGTATTAGAATTTCCAATAAATACAGTTGTAAACATATCCACCTCAGTATCTTTAAGTTCTGAAAGAGTGAGAATATTATAAGATTCTCCAGATCTACCAATATTCCGAACATAACCGCAAATTGTATCTTCTGATTTATAATCCAATAATAACTCACAAGCTTTCTTCAAGTAATCTTTTCTTTTATGACTAGATGGATTATAAAGACAAATACAGAAATCACCATCTCCAGCTAATTTTAAACGTTTTTCAATTAATTCCCAGGGAGTTAAAAGGTCAGATAAACTTATAACTGCGAAATCATGACCAATAGGAGCCCCCAAAACTGCAGATCCACTTAAAACCGCACTTATTCCTGGAACAATATCTATTTCAACACCAGGATAATTAACAGATAATTGATAAACTAAACCAGCCATACCATATACTCCAGCATCACCACTACAAACAACAGAAACCTTTTTAGATTCAGATGCTTTTTCTAGTGCAAGTTTACAACGATCTACTTCTTTTGTCATACCAGTATCAAGATATTCTTTATCAGGCAAATAATCTTTAACAAGATCAACATATTTACTATAACCTACAATCAAATCTGAACTTTCTAAAGTTTCTTTAGCTAAAATACTAAGATTCAACTCATTCCCAGGACCAATACCCACAACAGACAAACTTTTCATAAACTCACCCTCTAATTAATATTCCCAATATAAAACTGGCTCTTTAATAGCTAAAGCAATAGCAACACCATCACCAGTACATTTTTTTTGAATCAATTTCCCATTACTTTGAATAATTGCAGAACGTTCACAAACATTATCTACATTTACAACACTTTTAACAAAAGCAGACTTAGAAAAATCTCCTTTAACATTATTAAGTTCTTCTGAACTATATGTATTAAAAGGTAAATTATAATTTTTAGAAAATTCCAATAATCCTTTTTCATCTGCTTTTTTATCAATACTTGCAATAGAATTTAAAGATAAAATATGTGATTTATTTTTTTCTAAGACATTTAATATAGACATTTCAATAATTTCATAAGGAGTATTCCTTTTACATCCAATACCCACAGTAACAATATTTGGAATCAAAAATAAAATATTATCATTCTTTATTAAATCTTTATCAATTTTATGACTTATAATAACATCATAATTTAAAGTATCTTGAATTTCATCTTTTGAATAATTATTATCCAGATTATCCAAAAAATTATCATCAGAATAAAAAACATTAATATTTTTAGGTAAATCTCCTTTTATAAAATAATCAGATTTAATACGTATAGATTCAGATTTTAATAATTTAGATGAAACTAATTTTATTTTTTCAGGATTTAATATAGATAAACCTTGTTTCTTTGCCCAAGTATCTATCGCAAAAACATCATTGATATCTGTAGCCGTGGTAATTATAGGAGTAGAATTTAATATTTTTGAAATATTAATTGCTATTTCATTAGCTCCACCAATATGTCCAGATAAAAGAGGTATTGTAAAATTTCCCAAGTCATCTATAACAATAACGGCAGGGTCATTAACTTTAGATTCAATATACTTTGAAATTGCTCTAACTGCAATACCTATAGCTCCAATAAATACAAGAACATCACTATTAGAAAAATTTTCTTCAACCCAATTAAATAAATTACCTTTTTTACAACGAGTTAAATTAACATCATTTTTAACAGAGACACAATCTAAATTAAGATTTAAACCAATATCATTTTTAACTAAATCATTATCAACATTAAAATTAGAATCTAAATCATTAATACATGAATCATTAATTAAGTCAATATTTTTAAGTGAATTTAATAAAGTATTAGCTATCCCCATACCATTATCTGTAAATGCGATAATAGATATCCTCATTTCTTAGCCTCTCTAAACTCAGTTGAGAAATCATCAGCATAAAGACGAGACAATGAGTAATCACTATCTAAAACATCCCCAACAATTATTAATGCAGTTTTTGTAATATTATTCTCTTTCGCAGTTTCGTATAAAGTCCCCACAGTACAATGCATTATTTTTTCATCAGGCCAAGTAGCTTTATAAACAATAGCTGCAGGAGTATCTTCAGTGTATTCTCCTTTAACTAATTCTTTAGATAATTCTTTAAGTAAACCAGTACTTAAAAAGATAACCATTGTAGCACCATGAGCAGCAAATGAAGCAATGTTTTCTTTTTCAGGAACTGGAGTCCTATTAGCCATACGAGTAATAATCACACTTTGACTAACATCAGGTAAGGTATACTCAGTTTTAAGTGATGATGCTGCACCACAAAAACTAGAAACCCCAGGACAAACTTCATAATAAATATCTTCTTCATCTAAACGGTCCATCTGTTCACGAATTGCTCCATAAATACTAGAATCACCAGTATGTAAACGAATTGTAAGTTTATTATCTTTTTCAGCCTCAATCATTTTTTCAATAACTTCATCTAAAGTCATTTTAGCACTATTATAACACTCACAAGACTCTTTAGCATAATTTAACAAATCAGGATTAACTAAAGAACCTGCATAAATTATAACATCCGCTTTTTTTAAGAGTTCTGCTCCTCTTACAGTTATTAAATCAATAGCTCCACTTCCTGCTCCAACAAAATGAATCATCATTAATTCCTCCATATTTCTTTAAGATTATTAGCATTATCACTTTCAAATAAAATACCAGAATACTCTCCAGAATTAGTAAAACATACGAACCCAATTTCAACATTAGAAGGTATTCTTTTATTAATATAATGAAGTATTCTTGATTTTAAAATATCCATTGTTTTATTTAATAAATTAGTTTCCCATAAAATATCCAATACTGCATTAGTAGTTATTGATTCTTGAATTTTTCTTAAAGTATCTATATCAGCACCCGCTTCTAAAGCACAAGATAATAATGTTTCTATTCTACCATCACCATTATTAGAATGAGTATTAAACATACCAATACCTAACTTTACAAGTTTACCAATATGTCCAACTAAAAGAATTTTATTAAATCCATATTCTACAGAACTATCTAATGCAACATCAATAAAATTACTACACATAATTCCAGGTTTAGGAGATAAATTTAAATCTTCAACAGAAAATTTTTTACCAAAGTTCCCTAAAAAAATAAGGATAGAATCATTATTTTCTGCAGAGATCATACTAATTTCTAATTTAATAGAATCAGCAAGGGCCTTAGCACTCATAGGTTCGACAATACCAGTTGTCCCCAAAATCGAAATACCTCCAATAATACCTAAATCAGGATTAAAAGTTTTATTTGCAATATTCTCCCCTTCAGGTACAGAGATTAAAACATGAAAACCCCCATCATAATTATTTTCATTTGCTAACTCATTTAATGAATTTTTAATCATTTTCCTAGGAACTGAATTAATAGCAAATTCTCCAACAGGTTGATCAAGCCCAGGTTTAGTAACTTTCCCTACACCATTACCTCCTTCAATTATAATATCAGAAGTATCAGGTAATAATCTAACTTTAGAAGATATTAATATACCATTAGTAATATCTGGATCATCCCCACTATCCTTCTGAATAGAACAACATGCAAAATTACTATCAAATTGAGGATTAAGAACATCAATAGTAAGATTTGTCTGATTAGGTGTTACAATAGATACTGAACTAACATACTCTCGATTAAACAACATAGTAGCTGCTGCCTTAGTTGCTGCAGTAGCACACGTTCCAGTTGTATAACCAAAACGTAATAACTTTTGATTTACTAAACGTTTATTTTTCATAATATCCCAATAGACACTTTAATAAACACATATGAATCTATTAATAATTATAAATAGATTAATAATTATAATATTATTAGTTAATATATAATATTATTATAGGATATTATTATATTATATTATCAAATAGATTCATCTAAAAATTATTTAACAATGACAATTGTAAAGTAACCCATTTTACTGTTTAAACCATCTAAACCTTTAGAAACTTTTTCATTTTCTAAACCACAATTTTGAACTGAATAAACATTATCTTCAAGATTTAATTCTTTTAAAGTTTCAATTAATTCAGGCATAGATTTTCCTATTTTCATAAAAACTTTTGTACCAGATAACTGAAGAGCTTCTTTAATATTATAACTACTTGTAGGAATTAAATGTAATGGACCATCCATACTAGTTAAACTTATTTTTAATTTAGATGCAGATGCACAAAAACTTGTAATTCCAGGTATTAATTCAACATCATAACCATCATTTAATAATTTATCCATAACATAAGAAAAGGTTGAATATATTGTAATATCCCCTAAATTTAACATTGCTACATCATAACCATTATCTAGAATTTCTTGTATAGACTTTGCAGCATCTTCATGACTTTTATCTAAAATAGTTTTATCTTTAGTCATTGGAAAAGTTAAATTAAGTATTATTTTATCACTTAAATCCATTATTTCAGAGACAATTGATAATGCAAGAGACTCACTTTTACCTGTTTGAGGTGTTGCAACATACTTACAATTAGAAATAATATTCATTGCTTTAACAGTAATTAATTCAGAATCACCAGGACCTATCCCTATACCATATAAAATTCCTTTTTTCATTTTAAACATCCTATCATTAGTTCAATAATTAAATTGAATTAATTATTAAAATATTGAACTATCTAATTAAATAAAAATATGATTACTCATTATAAATATAAAGTTTAATAAAAATTATTGTTTAATAAAAATTAATATATCCTAAGTATTAAATAAAATTTACTTTAAAAAAAATCAATTAAGATTAAATATAAGATAGTATAAA
>JAKSUF010000430.1 GCA_024409145.1 archaeon
TATTTTCCTTTGTATAAATATTTATTTGATAGATCTTCCGACAAATAAAAGTTTGCTGGAGTAGTACTAAAAAACGCTGAATTATGATCCAAAACAGCCGGAATCCAGTGTAAAATATAATTGAAATCATTAGGGAAGGTGTAAAGATAAGGTGTAGTCCGAGATGAAATCTTATTTTTACTGGGATTTTGAGAGGATTCTGGGGTAAAACTGCAGGCAGTGTGAGCAAACTATAATTTGTTTGGTTATAACTTCCTTGCAGATTTGAAGGCCACCACAAATCTTAATTTCGGAAGAGATTATTTATATGCAGCTCAAGAAGCCTGGACAAATGGAAATTATTTATCATGGATTAATTTAGAGTTAGGAGCAATATGAGTTTGATATGGATGTTTTGAAACAATTTGGAGTTATAAAATGAAATTGAAATCAATTGATGAAATTTACATGATTTATAATGAATCTGGAAAATTAATGTACGATGCAACATTATCTGGAAATTATAAAGTTAGCAATAGAGAAGCTAAAAAACTGATAAAATATTTTAAGATATTTGAAGTTGAAAAAGAATATGGTTTTATTTGCATCAATAAATTATTGGAAAGTAATAATGTTGTTGTAAAAACAAAAGCTGCAGCTTATTGTTTGGCACTTAATTATAATATTGATAATGCTGTTGCTATATTAGAAAATATTGTAAAAAATGAAGATAATGGAATTTTTGGTTTTAATGCGAAGATGACATTAAAGGTCTGGAGAGAAAATGGTTATTTAAAAATCTATTAATTAATTTTCCCAGATAAATAATACATAGTTGGTGTGGATGTTTTAAAAATATTTAGTTTTATAGAATATAGAAATATTAGTTATGGATTTTACAAAACAACAAATAGAAGAAGCGTACGTTAATAATTCAAGAATACATGGAGATATAAATATTAATAATAAAAAATCTAATAAAGCAGCAAAAGAGTTGATGAAATTAAATAAATATCTCAAGGAAAATATAGATATTGCAAAAGATGTAATTGATGATTTATTCATCTATCCTGATATAAACACTCAAATTTGGATATCAGCTCTAGCTATAGATATTAATTATAAAAGTGAAGAATCTATTAATTTTTTATTATCTACAGGCAATAATTTAAATATTGGGATTCTGGCAATGAATGCTAGGTTACGATTAGCTGATAGGATGATAAAAGCAATAGATGAATGGTAGAACTATTTAATATTTTCAACTTATAAAAAAATGGAAAAATTCTAGTAAACTAAAAAATAGTTTTACTCCGACAAATAGAAATTGATTTAAATACTGCTCATATTTTCAATAATCCTCTTTTTAAAAGTTTTTAAATATGTTAACCTTTAAACCGTGGGAAATAAAAAGGGGATTACATTAGAAGAAGCTCTCAAAATGCTGGAAGCTGCAAACTCAATCATTCAGAGTCAGCAGAAAGAAATCTCAGACCAGCAGTTGAAAATTGATGCACAGAGTAGTGTAAT
>JAKSUF010000044.1 GCA_024409145.1 archaeon
TATTCTTAAGATATTAAATATCTGTTGTTGAATTAGTATTATAATTAAATTTAATAATAATGATTATTTAGTGATATTATGTCAATGAAATGCAATCTTGAAAAAGTAAGAGAAAATGTCTGGGAGCTTCCTAGTAGTTATAAAAAAGAAATGAGAGTTCCTGGAAGATTATATCTTGATGATGAAGCTATGAAAAATCTTGAAGACTCTGCTCTTGAACAAGTAGCTAATGTAGCTTGTATGCCAGGTATTCAAAAAGCAGCTCTTGCTATGCCTGATGTTCATTATGGTTATGGTTTTAGTATTGGGGGTGTTGGTGCTTTCAATATGAATAATGGAGTTATTAGTCCTGGTGGTGTTGGTTTTGATATTAACTGTGGAGTCAGAATGCTCAGAACTAACTTAACTGAAGAAGATATTAAACCAAAAATAAAAGAACTTACTGATACATTATTCAAAAATATTCCTTCAGGTGTTGGAAGTAAAGGTCAAGTTAGGCTTTCTCCTGAAGATATTGATGAAGTTTTAGATTATGGTGCTTGGTGGGCTGTAGAAAATGGTTATGGTTGGAAAGAAGACTTAAAACTTTTAGAAGAAAATGGGAGAATGAAAGAAGCAGATTCTTCTATTGTTTCTAATAAAGCTAAAAAAAGAGGAATTCCTCAATTAGGATCTCTTGGTTCAGGTAATCATTTTTTAGAAGTTCAGAAAATTGAAGAAATTTATGATGAAGAAGTAGCTAAAACTTTTGGATTAGAAGAAGGAACTCTTACTATTATGATTCACAGTGGTTCTAGAGGTTGTGGACATCAAATTTGTTCTGATTATTTAAGACAAATGGATAAAGCTTATAGAAATTATAAAATTAATATTCCTGATAGACAATTAGCTTGTGCACCTATTAGTTCTAAAGAAGGTCAAGATTATTTAACTGCTATGGCAGCAGGTGCAAATTATGCTTGGGCAAACCGTCAAATGATGTCTCATTGGGTAAGAGAATCTTTTGAACAAGTATTCTCTCAAGATGCGGAATCTATGGGTATGACTACTATTTATGATGTTGCTCATAATATTGCTAAAATCGAAACTCATAAAGTTAAAGGTTCTAATATGGATGTTCTTGTTCATCGTAAAGGTGCTACTCGTGCATTTGGTCCTGGAAGAAAAGAAGTACCTAAAGAATATCGTGCTGTAGGTCAGCCTGTTTTAATTCCTGGAACTATGGGTACTGCTTCTTATATTTTACATGGTACTGAAATGGCTATGGAAGAAACATTTGGTTCTACTGCTCATGGTGCTGGAAGAACTTTATCTCGTACTGAAGCTAAAAAACAATTTACTGCAGAACAAATTGAAGCTGACTTGAATAGTAAAGGTATTCATGTTAAAGCTAATTCTGCTCCTGTTTTAGCTGAAGAAGCTCCTGGAGCTTATAAAAATGTTGATTCTGTTGTTAAGACTTCTCACGATGCAGGAATTGCTAAGTTAGTAGCTAAAGTTACTCCGTTAGCAGTTATTAAAGGATAATTTTTATTTATTGGTGTTATTATGATTGCAATTATTGGTGGTAGTGGAGTTTATGAACTCACTGAAATGGCAGATAATATTGAGAAAAAAACTGTAGATACTGAGTATGGTTCTGTTGAAATTTCTTTACTATCTATTGCAGGTAAAACTGTTGCATTTTTACCAAGACATTCTGAGGGTCATAGTTACCCTCCTCATAAAATAAATTTTAAAGCAAATATTATGGCTTTAAAAAATATTGGGGTAAATCAAATTATTGCTACAAATGCAGTGGGTTCTCTTGACTTGGATATTGGTCCTGGTTCAATTGTTATTCCTGATGATTTTTTAGATTTTACTGTTAATAGAGATCGTACATTCTACGATGAAGAAGTTGTTCATATTGATATGACTGAACCATATTGTGTGCGTTTAAGCGATGCTTTATTAAAAAATTCTGATTGTATCACTGGAGGACTTGTAACTGGTGGTACAATGGTATGTACTGAAGGGCCAAGATTTGAAACTCCTGCCGAAATCAAGATGTTTTCAATTGTTGGGGGAACTATTGTGGGTATGACTTCTCTTCCTGAGGCAGTTCTTGCAAGAGAAAAAGAAATGTGTTATGCTTCAATAGCTATTGTTTCTAATTATTGTACTTCTATCTCTCCAACTAAACTTACTATTGATGAAGTTATGGAAATTATGGAAGTTAAAAAAGAAGAACTTATAAATCTTTTATATAATACTATTAAAGATTTGCCTGATGATTTTGATTGTGATTGTCTTCATGCATTAGATGGTGCAAGTTCTTAGGTGATTTTGTAAATAGCTATTGGTTTTAGCTATTTACTTTTTATATTTTTTGATATGCTATTTTTTGATTTATTTAAACACTTATTTTCTTTAATTTATTTTTCTGTTTATTTAAGTGCTTATTTTTTTAATATTTTATTTCTTTAAGATTTTATTTTTTCAAGATAATTATCTATTCTATGTCCAAATAATTTATTGTAATATTTATTAATATGTCCAATTATAATTGCTGCAACTACAGTTCCTTCTCTTATTCCTACTAAATAACTAAAGAATAAGAATGATAAAATAGCTCCAATAATTACCATAGAAAGATCAAAGTATGGTTTTGTAGGTCCGAATTCTCTATTTGTGAGTTTGGAAACTACCATTACAACTCCATCTGGCGGTAAAACAGTTAAATCTGCTTTTACTTCAAATATTAATCCAAATGCAAGTATGAAACATCCTGATAAACAGAGTATCCATTGGAATATATAATTGTCTGGAGTAATTGGTGATAAAATCCATAACCAGAAATCTGTTGCATATCCAAATATGATAAGAATTAAAAGTTGTGAAATCTGTTTATAATCAAATTTTCTAACTAATATGAATTGTAATAAGAGTAGTAATGAATTGAAGATTATAGTCCATTCTCCAACACTAAAATAAGTTAATCCTAAACTGAGAACATATGGGACACAAGAAATGGGTGTTGTTCCTAAGCCTCCTATAATTGATAGTGCAATACCTAAAGACATGATCGTTACTCCAATTACAAGCATACTTATTCTAATTACTCTCTCTTTATTGTTCATAATTTATTATTACTGTTTTATTATATTTAAAGTATGGTTTATATTCTTAAAAGAGAGTAATTTATTTTTACTATATTTGGAGTATGTCATTATTTTACTTACAAAAAGTAACTCTAATTTTTAATCTTTATTTTTATTTTAATCAATTAAATTTATTTTTTTTAATTAAATATTTATTATTTGATTTTTATTTTGTTGTTGTATTGTATTTATTCTTTATTTTTGTAATTGCTTCTTTTTTAATTTAAATAACTTTAAGTTATTAAAACCAAAACATTTATATATTAGTTAAAACAATCATTATTTAGTTACAAAAATTAACTAAAAGATTTTTTAAAATATTTTCTAAGATATTGTTTGTTTAATTCTAATTTATTTTAGATATTTCTAAATAGTATTTTAAGTATTCTAATTTATTTTAGATATTTCTAAATAGTATTCTAAGTAATATTTTTTAAAATGTATCATATTGTATATTTTTCCTAATTAATCATTAATTTGTAGATTATTTTTAATAATCTATAAATCTATGATTGTATTTGATATTTGTCTTTTAGCTTTGATTTATGTAACTATGGATGATATTCTTATATTATATTTATAACTTGTCAAATGTTGTTAAATTTATTATTATTAAAATTTATTGTAATTAAATTTAGATATGGAACATTATTATTTATTGATATTAAATTAGTTTTATAATTAAATTTAATTTATATTCCTAAAAAGGTGATATTATGGTTTCTGAAATTAAAATCAAAGTTGCTGAGGCATTAGCTCAAAATGAGATAGGACAAAACATAGCTAGGATTGACACTGAGACTATGGATGAGTTAGGTCTTAATGATGGTGATTTAATAGAAATCACTGGATCTAAATCTACTGCATCAATTGCAGTAAGATCTCAAAATGAGATTGGTAGGCTTATTAGAATTGATGGTACTACTCGTAAAAATTCTGGTGCATCAATTGGTGATGAAGTATTAATTAAAAAGGTTTCTGCAAAAGAAGCTAAAAAAGTTGTTCTTGCTCCTACTCAAAATAGATTAAAAATTAATGGTGATATAAATTCATTGTTCCGGAATAAAGTAATGGTTCAAGGAGATATTATTAATACTGGATTTGGTGTTCCACAAGCGCCTAGGGGTTTAATTGGGGATTTATTTTCTAATGTTAATATTCCTGCATTAACTAGGATTAAATTAGCTGTTGTAAGCACTAATCCTGGAGGTATTGTTGTAATCGGACCTAATACTAAAGTAGAAATTAAAGAAGAACCTGTTGATGTGTCTAAAATTGAAGGAGTTTCTAATCTTGTAGATATTAGTTATGATGATATTGGTGGATTAAAAGAAGAAGTTAAAAAAGTACGTGAAATGATTGAAATTCCTCTTAAAAATCCAGAATTGTTTGATAAATTAGGTATTGCTCCTCCAAAAGGAATTTTAATGCATGGTCCTCCTGGAACTGGTAAAACTTTACTTGCAAAAGCAGTTGCTAATGAAAGTGATGCTCATTTCATTTTAATCAATGGTCCTGAAATTATGAGTAAATATGTTGGAGGTAGTGAAGAGAATTTAAGAGAATTCTTTGAAGAAGCTGAAGAAAACGCTCCTTCAATTATATTTATTGATGAATTAGATGCAATTGCACCTAAACGTGAAGAAACACAAGGTGAAGTTGAAAGAAGAACTGTTGCTCAACTTTTAACTTTAATGGATGGTCTTAATTCAAGAGGTCAAGTTGTAGTAATTGGTGCTACTAATAGGCCAGATTCATTAGATCAAGCTTTAAGAAGACCGGGTAGATTTGACCGTGAAATTGAGATTGGTGTTCCTGATAAAGAAGAGCGTAAAGAGATTATGGCAATTCATACTCGAGGTATGCCTTTAGATGAAGATGTTGATTTAGATGAAATTGCTCAGACTACTCATGGTTTTGTAGGTGCAGATTTACAAGCTCTTGCTAAAGAAGCAGCTATGAGGGTTGTAAGAAGGGTTATTCCTGATTTAAAATCTGAAGGGGAAATACCGCCTCAAGTTTTAGAAAAACTTATTGTAACTAAAGATGATTTTAAATTAGCTTTAAGAGAAATACAACCTTCTGCACTTAGAGAAGTTCTTGTACAGGTTCCTGATGTTAAATGGGATGATTTAGGTGGTTTAGAAGAAGCTAAACAAGAATTAAAAGAAGCTGTTGAATGGCCACTTAAGTATCCTGATAAATTCTCAAAATTTGGTGTAAGGCCACCTAAAGGTACTTTACTTTATGGTGTTCCAGGTACTGGTAAAACTATGCTTGCAAAAGCAGTAGCTAATGAAAGTGAAGCTAACTTTATATCTGTTAAAGGGCCGGAATTATTATCTAAATGGGTTGGTGAATCTGAAAAAGGTGTAAGGGAAGTATTTAGAAAAGCTAAACAAACTGCACCAACTGTAATATTCTTTGATGAAATTGATGCAATAGCATCATCTAGAGGTGGTGAATTTGGTGACAGTGGTGTTACTAAACGTGTTGTAAATCAACTTCTTACTGAAATTGATGGACTTGAAGAATTAGAAGATGTTGCAATTATTGCAGCTACTAATAGGCAAGATATTATTGATCCTGGACTTTTAAGACCTGGTAGGTTTGATAGACATATTAAAGTAGATGTTCCAAATGAAGATGCAAGACTTGAAATCTTTAAAGTTCATACTAAAGGAATGCCACTTGCTAAAGATGTAAAACTTTCAAAACTTGCTAAGAATACTGAAGGTTATGTTGGAGCTGATATTGAAGCGGTCTGTCGTGAAGCTGCAATGTTAACTTTAAGAGATAATCTTGATGCAAAAGAAGTTAATATGGACTTCTTTAATAAAGCAATGGATAAAGTCAAACCAAAATCTAAAAATGATAATGATTTAGTACATTATTACTAAATCATTTCTTAGTTTGAAAATAATTGTGATTTAGTACATTATTACTAAATCATTTCTTAGTTTGAAAATAATTGTGATTTAGTACATTATTACTAAATCCTTTTTAATTCAAATCATTAATTCGGTCTTTCGCTTTAACATTTTTAATAGTTATTATTAATATCCTAATTACAAGTAGTAATTAGCTATATTAGATTATAGTTGGTATTATTATTTTCTCACACACTTACTAATTTTTTTAATACCAACTATAAATCTATTTATTAATTTTTTATTTTTCTTTTTAGGACAGTAAATCTTATTTTTTCTTCAGTTTGAATTTAATATATATTCTGTTTTTGTAACTATTTTTTTTATTAAATGGTGTCATTTAGAAATTTATGATATGGGTCTATTATTTTTATTATTATTTTTATTTTACTTATTTTATTTAGTTGTTTATGCAATTAATTTATTATTTTTCATTGTTTATACAATTAATGGTTTATTTTTTCTTGTTTAGTCAAATAAAGCTTTAATAATCGTTAGATTTATATATTATTAAGTTTAATTGTTATATAGTGATGTGTGAAAATACATGTTATATTAAATTGTGTTATTCTTATGTTGAAGAAAATTTTTACATTTCTTTAAACTTATTAGTTGTGAGTTCAAGATTAATTGAAAAGAATAATTAATTATAATTGGAGGATTAGATTATATGGTATTTAAAAACAAATTATTATTATGCTTGCTATTGTGTATTTTTATAGTGGGTGTAAGTTGTGCTTGTTGTACTTGTAAAGAAATAGATGATAAAAATACTGGTAAAAAAGTGTTGGGTGTTGTAACTATTAAAGTTAACAATTTATCTTTAGCTAGTCAAAAAATACAAAATTATATTAAAAAACATTATACTGGTATAGTTGACTATAAATTAATTAATAAGGAAGATAAAGTTGGGAATTATAGTCTTTTAAAATATAAATTGATTAAGGTTAATATTTAATATTGTCCTTTTTTCTATTTTTTCTATTTTTTTAATTTTTCATTGGTAAATTTTTTAATGTTTAAACTTTTTTTAGAAATTTTATATTGTATTAATTTAAATTTTTATTTTATATTTATCTTTCAGGAGTCTTTCAAAAACTTTGTTGATTTGAAAATTTATTCTGAAAAATAGTGATTTTAGAATTTTTTTTATAAAATTTAATTAAAAATAGTTAGATTTAATAAAAAAGTGGAGCAAATTGTTTACTATGGAAAACAAAAACAAATATGCTCCAAATAGTATTTTAGATGTTAACCAATATAAATTTTTTGATTTGAATGATGAATTTGTTCTTTTAGATCCTCATTTTGAAAAATTATTTTATTCTTGTCAAGAATCACTTAAATCATTTGATTTGAGTTTTAAAAAGGATATTCCTTTTTTCAAGATGAGTTTGGCCAGATGTCCTTTTTGCAATACCCTACATGTTGTCAAATATGGATTTACTAAAAGAATTCTGATATTTAAGGAAATTGGCAGGACTGAAGTCAGGGTTCAGCGTTATAGTTGTAAACGTTGCGATAAAACATTTCAAACAGATTTATCAGCTCTTGTTGATAAAAACAGCAATTTTACAAACGAATTGAAAAGTGAATCAGAACATCTGATTTCAGATTATCTTGGAAGCTTGAAAAATGTTTGCAAATCATTCAAAAAGTTCTTTGGAATAAGTATTTCTCATCAAACGATAGAGAATTGGTTGTTTGTTGATGAAAACATTTTAGAATTTGATTTAGGTCGCTGCTCGGGCTATTATGTCTTTGACGTGGAATGGATAAAAATCAAGGGAAAATGGAAATATCGCCACACACTCTTGGATTCTGTTTCCAATTGCATCATAACTGATGCAATTTACGATTTTGAAGATGAAACAACAGTAATGAAGTTTTTAAAAGAATCCACGGCAAATAAGAACAAGATTGCAATTACCACAGATTTGGATAAGAGATATGCTCCAATCATTTCTAAACTCGGATTTAAGCACCAATTATGCATTTTCCACACTAAAAAGAGTTTGAATAAACAATTAAAGGATTATTCAAAGAGATTTAAGCTTTCTGATGAAGAATATGAAGTTTGCAAAAACCAGTTGGAAATGATAAAAAATTTATTTGATTTAGATGATTATGATGAAGCTAAAAAAGAGTTTGAGTCTTTAATTTATCGTAAAAATGAATTTCATAATGTTATTTATGAAATCATTAGAAAATCAATTGTTCCAAGGTATAAAAGCTTCATTTATCACTTAAAAGATTCAAAAATTGAAAGGACTAGCAACAAAATTGAAAATGCATTTCAAAAAACCATGCCAAAATCAAGAAAAAAGACTTTCAAGACAGTTCAAGGCGTTTTAAAGCGAATATACCGCAGAGATCTAATTTGGAATCAAAATCGAAAAGAGGATTTTGAAAATCAACAAAGTTTTTGAAAGAGCCTCTTTCAGTATATTAGAAAAGTATATATGTATTTGTTCATAAACTTTAATATATTGGATTAATTTTAAAAAAAATAAAAAAATAGAGAAATATTGTCAAGACCATAATAAATTAAAAATTAAAAATTAAAAATTAAAAATTAAACTAAAAATTAAAAAAATTTAATTAAAACTCTTTTTCAAGATAAGATAAAAAGATAGATGCAGCAGTTAAATCTGCAGTTGTTCCAGGATTATATTTATTCTCATAAAGATAATCATCGAATTCCAAAAGCTTTTCTGTGAAGGAGTCATCATCCTTAAATTTCAAGAGCCCTTCTGCTTTTTTAGAAACGGATTCTGCTATCTCATCACCATACTTTCTTGAAATCAAAGTGTCTGGAATTTGAGACAATATTGTCATGAATGTCAAGACAGTAGCCTTATTTACAGCATCCTCATCACCACAGCTTGCTAAAAAGTCTCTGAATGTAGGGAACCCTATTTCAAAACAAACCGGCATCTTATTGGTTAACTCATTTGCCAATCTGTCCCATCCGGCGGAAATTTCCAATACATCATACATGGTCTGAATTGTATCTTCTGCGATATAATCATCACTGTC
>JAKSUF010000045.1 GCA_024409145.1 archaeon
TCTTATAAAGAAAAAATTGCAAATAATGAAAAAGAATTTAAAGAAAGAATCAAAAAAGAAAAAGAAGAAATTTCAAGAATTAAAAAGACAAATGAAGTTGCAAAGAGATGGACTGATGCAGAAACAAAAGAAAAGATTAAAGAAATAAAGGAACAAGAAGCTAAACGTTTAAAAGAAACTATTAAAACTCAAAAAGAAAAAACAAAAGCTAAACGTACAGTAAAAGAATTAAAAGAATCTATTACTAAAGGTTCAAAAGAATTATCAAGTATGTTATTAAATCCTACTGATAAGAAACATATTCCTGAAAACTTTAGAAATGAATTAGCAGAGTTCCTATCTTATTTAGATTTTTCTACTGATAGACAAGGCGATAAAAGAGTTCTTGACTTAATGAAATTACATTACACATATTTAGAAATTCAAAGTAAATCACCTGATGCAGATTTATTTACATTTACTGATGGTGAAGTTGCAAACTATAATTTATTTGATGAAACTGTTTCTCAAATGATGAAAGAATTAAATGGTAAAAGAATTGCTGACATGGATGTATTTGAATTAAGTTACATAGATACAATTATTAAATCTATTAGTACAAGAATTAAAAATGCAAACAAAATATTCTTAGAAGGTCGTGCTTTAGAAATTAGTGAAGTTGTTTCAGAATCTTTAAAAGGATTAAAACAAAATGCTGATTATATGGGTGGACCTGCAAATCCTTACTTTGCTGGTATGAGTAATATGTTACGTATGCAAATGTTAAGACCTGTAGATTTCTTTGAAACAATAGGATTAAGTAATATATATTCAGGACTAAGAAAATCTTATGATGATTATATTGATAAAATAACTATTGCAAAAGACTTTATTGAAAATAATATTTTAAATGATAAACAATTACTAAACCAAATCAATGATGAAAAATTGTATGAGTTCCAATTAGAAAATGGACAAACAATTAGTCTTACAAAAGGACAATTATTAACACTTTATAATACAAATAAACGTGAACAAGCTAGAGGTCATATTTATGGATTTGGTATAAAACCAGCTGATGCTGTTGTAAAATCTAAGGAAATAGACAAACAAGGAAATCCAACATGGAAAGTAGGATTAAAGAGAACTGTTCATTATTCACCTACACAAGTAACAATAAATGATGTAAATAATATGATTAACTCTTTATCAGAAAAAGAAAAACAATTTGCTGATAATATTATGAACTTCTTTAATACTTATTCTAAGGACTGGATAAATGAAACTACACTTAGATTATATGGTTATGAAAAAGCAACTGCTGAAAACTATTTCCCTATATTTACTGATAGCAATTTCTTAGATACAAACTTTGATGTATTTAAAATAGATCCTACAATAAATAACTGGGGTTCATTAAAAGCAACTCAAACAGGGGCTAAAAATGCAATTATTATTAAAGATATTTTAGATATATTTACTGAACATGTATCAAAGAGTGCTATGTTTGGAAGTTTTGCTGAATCAGTAGATGCAACAAAACGTGTAATAAATTATAAATCTATGCAAGACGGTAGTATTAAAGATATAATGGATACAAAATTCGGACATATTGCTTTTGATTATTTAAAGAACTTTATGTTTGATGTACAAGCTGGTATGAGAACTGAAAAATCACCTGCTATGGTAACTGAATTAATGAAAATGTATAAAGCTTCAGTAATTGGTGCAAACTTACGTTCAGTAGTTCAACAACCTACAGCAATAACAAAAACATTAGCTTATATTGATCCTAAATATCTAACTACAGGAATATTTAATAAATCTGATGCTGAAGAAATGTATAAGTATTCAAGAATAGCAAGATATAAACATTGGGGATTTAGTAATATGGATATTGGTAGAGATTTAAAATCTATCATGTTAAATGAACGTGCATTAACTGACTGGGCTTTTGAAGGATTACAAGTAGCAGATGATGTCACATGGGGTAAAATATGGAATGCTTGTAAATTAGAAATTGCTGATAAATATCCTGAATTATTAGATAATAAAGATGATTATTTAAAAGCTGTTGCTAATAGATTTGATTACATTATTGATAAGACACAAGTTGTTGATAGTGTATTCCATAAAGCTGATGTGTTAAGACAAAAAGATGGAATGTGGAAAGTTGGTACTGCATTTATGAGTGAACCTACTTCAAACTATTCTATGTTTATTTCTGCTTTATATGATTATAAGAAAACTAAATCAGAAGAAAGTTTAAAACAATTAAGACGTTCTACTACTTCAATGTTATTAACAGGATTTAATACAGCTCTAACATGTACATTATACGATATGTTATGGCGAAACTTAAAACTTGTTGACGACGATGACGATGATGAAGCATTCTTAACTAAGTTATGGAAAAACTATATTGATCAATTTGCATCAATGATTCCATTCTTAAAAGATGTAATTAGTTACTTTGAAGGATATAAAGTTGAACGTATGGAATATCAAGGTATTGCTAGATTTGTTTCAGCAAATACTAAACTAATGGATTATTGTAAAGCAGTATTAAGTAATGAAGATTCTATGAAAGCAAATACATTACCTGTACTTATCAAAAATGAAATTGCTTCATTCTGCGACATGATTGGTATTCCAGTAAATGATACATTAAGAGAAATTGATAGTGCTATAAATGTAGGACTAGCAGGAACAAAGAATTATTCATTATTCTACTCTTATAATACATTACAATATAATCCTGAATATTCTACAAACAAATCTAAGTTCATGGATATTTTATGGGATGCTTACAAGAATTATAAAAAAACTGGTGATTCAAGTGATTTCTATTTTATTAAGAATGACTTAGAAGAACGTTACGGATATTCTGAAAAATATATTCAAGATTCATTAAAGAATAGAGAAATAAAAGATATTCAAAATAATAAAGATTTACAAAAATCTTATAAAGAATATATTAAAACAGGTGATTCAACAAAAATCACAAAAGAAGTAAATGATTTAATTGAATCAGGAAAAAATGTAAAAATTATAAATAAAGCATTAGAAAATATGAAAAAAACTGAAAATAAATCTGATGTAAATATGGATATTAAATATCCTACACCTGAAAAAGCTGCTAAGGCTTATGCAAAAGGTGATGTAGATTTAGCAAATCAAATAGCAAATGCTTTACTTGAAAAAGATTATACGAGAGATGAAATCATAAATGAAGTAAATGCAGCATTAGAAAAATATAGAAAATAATAAAATGTTGTCGTTTTAAAATTTAATATAATTTATAATTTAATTGGAACACCTCCAATTCTATAAATACTATTGATTAATTCTCAAGAAGTGCTAGAATAATCTAGCACTTTTTTGTTGTCGTTTTTATGATGTACATATTTTATAATGTAATTAGTTAAGTTTTAAAGAAAGTGAGGTTTATGTATGGATAACATTGAAAGTATTGTAGTTAGACATGACGAAAAAATAAAGGTTCATGATGAAAAACTTAATTCACATGAAAATCAAATAAATGATCTTAAATCAGTTACTTCAGTTATATATGAATTATCTGCAAATATGAATAATCTTATAGAACAAATGAAAGAAATGAAAAAAGATATTTCAGAAATAAAGTTTGAACCTTTAAATGAACAAAAAGCTACTAAACGTAAAGTAATAGATACAATAATCACTACATTAGTAGGTGCTTTAGTTGGTGGTGCAATAGCTTTAGTTGTTATGTATATTAAAATGAGTTAAATGAAAAATAGTAAAAAATTAAAATTCTCTAAACTTATAGTTTCAGCTGTAATTGCATTAAATATCCTTTTTACAATAGGTGTATTTATCGTTTTTTGTATTACAGGAAATGAACCAAATGCTCTTGTTGTAGCTTGGTTTGCATGGACTACAGGTGAATTATGGATGTTAGCAGATTTAAAGAGTAGGGAGGTATAACTATGGATATTACATTTATACTTGAGTTTGTGATTACATGTATAAGTTTATTATTCACAATGTGTTTATTACCTTATTTTGAAAATAAATTTGGTGTTGAAAAAATAACACATGTATTTGAAATTGTTAAAATTGTAGTACGTTCAGTTGAACAAGTTACAAAGTTAGAAGGTGCTGGTAAAAGTAAAAAGGCTGAAGTTATTAGAAGATTAAAAGAAGATTATAATATTGTTCTTGACGAACAAATTATATCTGATTTAATAGAATCAGCTGTACTAGACATGAATAATGAAATTATTAAAATGAAAGAAGAAAAAGAAAATCACGAAAAAGAAAATGAAGTAAAAGAATAGGAGGCTGCTATGGTAGAAAAATATTCTTTAAAATTTAATGGTACAAACAATATTACTAAACATTTTAAAGTGAAAGAATTTGCTTCTTATCAAGGTAATATTGTATATTCTGATAATGTTTTAATAGATACATTAGTTACTGATATTCTTGAAAAGCTTTTTGATTATATGAGTGCTTATAAAATTGTTATAACTTCAGGTTATAGAACATCTGCTCATGAAAAAGCTGTTGGTAACAAAAGTGGTACAGGTTATCATGTTAAAGGTCAAGCTGTAGATATTAATGTATGGAAAAATTCAAAAACAAGATATAATTCAAAAGATATTGCTATTGCTTTAGAAAATCTAGGGTGGAATAGAGGAATTGGAATTATATCAGAAACAGCTGTACATGTAGATTCAAGAGATAATTTATATTGGTTTGATGAACGTTACAACTGTAATTCAATTAAAACAATAAAAGGAACAAATAGTTGGTATGATTATTTTGGTGTAAAGAAAACTGATCCCGAACTTGAAAAAGCAATTAGTAAATTATCTAGTAAAAAAATAATTGATAAGAAGTTTTGGACTGATAACTATAATACTGAACTAGGTAAAGCTTGTATTAGAGATTTACTTATTAAGTTTAGCAATTATATTTAATAGATTTTTGCCCAAAAATTTGCCCAAAAAAATGATTCTAATCTTGCAAATGCCCTTAAACATTAGGTTTTTCTAAATTTACCTATTGCTCTGCTAAGGGTGTAGTGCGAGAAATTGCAGCGAGGGTTCGAATCCCTCTTTCTCCGTTAAATAAAGGGTTTGCGAGAATTTGCAAATCCTTTTTTGTTGGCTTTTAATGGTCCTAAACGGTCATTATTTGCCCTAAATTTGCCCAAAAATTTGCCCAAAAATTTTACATAGTTGTCGCATTAAAAATAATTTTATTTTATAATTTATTTGTAGCTGTTTATATTGGCTATTTATATATACTGTTTTAATACCTTTTAGTACACTAAAAAAAAGACCTACTTATTAGTAGGTCTATTTTAATATTTGTGTAAGTTTATCACTTGCTATTTTATGTTTTTCATCTAGTGCATGAACATATATTGATGTAGTAGATATATTTGCATGTCCTAAATATTCGGAAACTGATTTTACATCTATACCATTTGCAAGTAATAATGTTGCAGAAGTATGTCGTAGATCATGAAACTTAATTCTAGGTAATGATGCTTTATATTGTATTCTATGTAACTTTTCTACTATATCTCTATCAGCTTTTATAAATATAAAGTCTGAATCTTGTTTTAATTTTTTAATCATTTTGATTATTTCATCATTTATTGTTACTATTCTATTTGAGTTTACTGTCTTTGTTTTTGAAACTGTATCAGTTCCATTTACTTTTAGTCTTGTACGTTGAATATGTATTGTTTTATTTTTAAAGTCTATGTCTGACCACTTTATTCCATATATTTCAGAACGTCTTAATCCTGCATAAACGGCTAGTTTAATTGCTAGTTGTGTTTCAAGTGTTTCATCTTGCATATTATCAAATAATATTTTTACTTGTTCAGCTGTATAGAATTGCAAATTCTTAACACGTTCATCTTTAAATGTAACTTTGACTTTATCACATGGATTATTTTCCACTAAATCCATTCTAAGGGCATAATTGTATATACTTGATATGTAATTATATAATTTCTTTATAGTGGCTTGTGATAGTGGTTTACGAGTTCTAGGTGATATTTCTTTTTTAAATTCGTTTATCATTTCGTTTAATACTATAGGTGTTACGTGTGAAACTTTATAGTTACCTATTTTAGGTAATATCTTAGAGTTCAATGAAATCTTTGCATTTTTTACTACTTCAGGTGTACAGTTTGTTTTATAGTAATTATCAAACCATAATTGAGTAAGTTCAGTAAATGTTAAAGTAGCATTATATAAATCAGTTGTTTCATTACAATTTATCTCTTTGATTATTTTATTTGCTATTTGTTTGGCTTCAGTTATATTTGCTGCTTTTATATTCTTTGAGTGCATTACACCTTCGTGCATATATCTTAATCTAAATGTACCTTCTTTTACCTTATATATGTTACCTGATTTCATTATTTTTCCTTTCTATCAGGAAAATCATGTATCAAAGTAACAGCACGAGCAATTATATTGATATTTTCTTTTCTAATTTCTTCTATTGTATACATTCTTGGTGGCATTGTTACATTTAATAAATTAAAACAAAATACATTGTCTTTTGTTGCTATTTCTCTTATTAAAGCATAATCATCACCTTTAGAAACTAAACATATATCACCATTATATATTTGGTCTACACCTAAGTTAAATTCTTCAAATATTATTGTATCACCTAACATTATTCTAGTTTCCATTTGATTAGTTGTTACTATTTTAGCAAACAGTCTATTCCTATTTGAGTATTTTGCTCTTGCTACATTTATAAAATATTCAACGTTTTGATTATCTGCACTAAGTGTATCATTATATTTAATGTTTCTAAATACAGGTATTTTAATTGTTTCTGATTCAATTTCCTTTGGTATTTTATTTGGTTGTATACCTAATAAATAATCAGCAGTTACATTAAATAGTTTAGCAATTTGTACAGTTATTTCATAACGTGGCAAACGTTTTCCTGCTAAATAATTACTAACAGCTGTATCAGTTAAATATAGTTTTTTAGCTAGATCCCTTTGATTCATATTATTTTTTTCTAACAAATTTCTAAGCTTTTCACCGTATTCTTTTGTTTTATCAGACATTTTATCACCTCTTTTTACTAGATTATATCATAAAAAGAAAACTTTTTGTTAAAAATTTATCAAAATGTTAAAAAACATATTGACATTTTAAAAAATGAGTATATATTTTATTTTAGATTTATCAAAACGATAAAAACTTATCGATTTGAAAAGTAGGAAGGAGGTGCAAATATGCAAAATAAACTTAAATCTTATAGGGCTTTACATGGATTAACTCAATTAGACATGGCTTGTAACTTAGGTATTTCAGTAACAAACTATAAACTTAAGGAAGAAGGAAGAACCGATTTTAAAGTTAGTGAAATAAAAAAGATTCAAAAGTTTTTTAATATTTCATCAGAAGAAATCGGAAAAATGTTTTTTGAAATTGCATAGGAGGAAACGTGGAAAAATTATTAAAGACTGAAGAAGTCGCTGAACGTTGGCAGGTTTCAAAAGATTATGTACTTAATCAAATACCAAAAGGTTTAGTAGTAATTAGATTAGGAAAAACTGATTATAGATTTGATTTAGAAGATGTACGTAATTATGAATCTTATCTTAAGAGTTTGAATACCAGCTATCAAAAAATGGATTCATATAATAAAGTAAAAAAACTTAGACTTGTTACTTCTATAAGAAATGAATCTTATAAAATAATTTAGGAGGGAGGTTAAAAAGTTGCAGAACGAATTAACTATATTACAAAAACTTAATGACTTAATGTATAAACATAATTTTATTACTACAATGTTTTATATTTTTGTTTTACTAGGGTTTACATTTTTTACTTTAGCAAACATGAGAATTAGCACTTTGAATGATCGTATAGATTTATTAGAAAGTGAAATGGATACAATAAAAAATGAAGTTGTAAACGACTACCAATCATACATACAACTTCATAATAACAACAATTAGAAACCTTTATAAGGTGTTCTTTTTGTTCCTTTAATTGTATCAAAAAAAATATTAAAAAGCAATTATAGGAGGTAAATCATGAAGGAAGGAATAAAAGTAAATGAAATTCCAAATGATTATTACAAAATAAGACTTCAAGAATTAAAAGATGAAGTCTTAGAAATGAAAGATAAATATACAAATTTAGTAGAAGATACATTACAAACTTGCAGAGAATATAAAAAACATAATGATGAACTAATACAATTATCTCAAATACAACTTGCTTATATTAAAGTGCTTGAAGAAAAATTAAAAATAAAGAAAGAAAATGACTAACTTATATTGTGGCGATTCTTATCAACTTATTAAAGATATTCCTGATAATTCAGTTGATTTAGTAATAATTGATCCACCTTATCAATTTGATATGGCAGGTCGTGGAGGCTGTTTTGGAACTGCTAAAAGAAATTATCATGCTGAATATGTTGATTTATGCAAACTAGATAGACCATTTGAAGAAACTGAACAAACAAGAATAAAAGCAAATGCTGATGATCATAAAAAACAATTAAGATTTATTAGTATAGGATTTACTAATGATATATTAGATGAACTATGTAGAGTTATGAAAAAGATTAATATTTATGTTTGGTGCAGTAAAGCTCAGATAAAACAAATTTGGAACTATTTTGATGATAAAGGTTGTAACCTTGATTTATTAACTTGGCATAAAACTAATCCTATTCCAACTTGCAATAATTCTTATCTTAACGATACTGAGTATTTAATATTCGCAAGAGAAAAAGGGGTTAAGATTTTTGGTAATTATTTTACAAAGAAAAAATATTACGTTACTAAAGCGAACGTTACTGATAAAAAACTTTATAAACATCCAACAATAAAACCTTTAGACATAATAAAAAACTTGGTAATAAATTCCACTTCGGGGGGGGAACTCGTACTAGATTGCTTTATGGGTTCAGGTACAACAGGTGTTGCTTGTAAAGAATTAGGTAGAGATTTTATAGGGATAGAAATTGATAAAGATTATTTTGAAATAGCTAAGAAAAGAATTGAATATAAGAAAG
>JAKSUF010000046.1 GCA_024409145.1 archaeon
TTTTGTTGTATTTTTTCTTGTACTGTTTTATTTTTACAAGTTTTTAAAATAATTAAATTAATTTTATATACTTTAAGTTAAAATATTATTATATAAACTAGTATTATGATGTATAACTTAGGGTATTGGTGTTAAAATGTGGTCAACAGTAAATAAAAAATTCAAAAAATATCCGGCTAGAAAAGCATTAGCATTTAAAATGTTAGATTTAGGTTTAAGGGTAGACAAAGACTCTAAAATTTATTGTGGAGATTTGAAAATTAGTGATTCTGCTTTGGCTAAAACTGTTGATGTGGATAGGAGAATTGTCAAGTCTACAGTTAATATTATTCTAAATGATGAAGAATTATTTAATATATTTGGGAATATTATTCCTGCAGGAACTTTACTTAAAAATATTGCTCAAAATTTAGGATTAGGTGTTATTGAGATTGAAGTAGGTGAAGACAATAAAGGTGTATTAGCTTCTGTAGCATTAATTGCAAGTGAAAATGATATTGATATTCGTCAAGCTTATGCATCTGATAATCATTCTGAAAGTAATCCTGTTTTAACTATTATTACTGAGGATTCTGTTCCTGGTGATCTTATTAAAGAATTTTTATCTATTTCTGGTGTTGTTAAAGTTTCAATCTGTTAATTCTTTTTTATGATTTTATTTAATTACTATTTTATAATTAATTTAATAATTAATCTGTAAAATAAGTAATTGAATAATCATGTAAAATAAGAAATAAGTAAAATAAAAAAAGTAATTTAATTATTTGGTAGATAAATAATTAATAAAGTTAAAAATTAATTAATAAATATAATAACTATTTATAATTAATTTTCTTGTTTTGAACCTGCTTCTTGATAAATAGCATTCCAATGTTCGTATCTTTGTTTTAAGTCTTCAACATATTCTGAATTGTCCATGAATTGGATTTTTTCTCCACATTCTGGGCATATAAATTGGTAATATGTGGATTGTTCAAAATTAAAACGGCAGTGACCATATGGGCACATAAAGAACATATCATTTTCTTCTTCTTCAATAAGCTTTTTAATTTCTGTTGCTCTTTCTTCTGCTTCATTTTTAATTAATTTATAAACTTCTTCATTTTCAAATTTCCAAGAATAAGCGAACCATTGGGTTTCAGGGTCTTTACTTCTTTTATAACTTGCAACACCACTATCATAAAGTTTATAAAGTATTTTTCTAACAATGTTTAATTTTATTTGTGTTTTTTCAGCTATTTCCTCATCAGTTTCAATATTATTAATTAAACATTGGATGACTTCTAAATTTTGGACTATTTCTATATCATTTATTCCTAATTCTTCATTAATTCTATCATCAGTGTATCCCTCATCAATTAAGGATTGTATAATTTCTAAAAGTTCTTTATCTTGGAATATTGTTAATATAGTACTTTGGATTAAAGGGTCATTTAACATGATGGTTCTTCCTTGTAATTTATAAATTTTTATTTAACTAATATTTTTTATATTGGTTAATCTTAGATAAAATTATCTATAAATATTATAATTATATTGTTCAAAGATTATAAATTTTTCTAATAGTTTTTTATTAATTGTTGTTTGGAGTGTGTATTTGGTTTTATAGTTTTCTAATAAGTACTGCGGGAGTATGTGTTATAGAATCTAATGAATCTATACTTATTTCATTCCCTTCTTCTTCTATATTTTCACTTTTTAAAATATCCTTTGCACTATGTATTGTTGCCATAGCTGTTGGAAGTTCTCTTTGATAATCTTCTGCAATATTGGCTATTTTTATACCTTCTTCTACAGAAATCTCTCTAGAACATCCTAATGGTGTTGATCCTACATTCTCACTTAATTGTCCTAAAGTATATCCAAATACTCCTTTATTAGCTTCAATTCCTGGAATTGCTATAGGTAATCCTGTGAAATATTTGTCTTTTCTTTTATATGTCGCATCAGTATCAATAATAAGTACCGTTATATCTTTATCTGTTTTAGATTTGATTTTATTATGTATTTCTTTTGCTACTTTTTCAGGATTTTCTGGAAGTAATGAAACATAAGTTCCAGGTGCATTACTTAAATCTACTCCTGCTTCTGAAGCCGGTTTTAATGCATGTTTCCATCCATATAAATCTAAGATTACTTCTTTATGTCTTTTTGTTTCTTCTGGTAATTTTCTAAGATTTTTAATTGTTCTTTTTTTAATTCCAAGTGCAGGACCTAAAATATATCCCCATAAATATTTACTCCAATAAGTAGCTAAAAAACTAGCTTTTAATGAAGGAGTGTATTTTGCTTCATCAACAAGTCTTCCTTGAGATATAGAAATGGGTGTTTCTGCTATAACTAAATAATCTTGGTCATTACAAAGAGTACATATATTGTCAATCATAAAATCAATGCTTTCATTTGGTTTTATATAATGAGTTTCAATAGGAATGACTTTATGTTCTTTAATTTCTTTGTATTTGTACTCTTTTCCCTCTTGGGTTTTATCAGTTTTATAATTAAGTTCTTTCTTATTCATTTTATCCTTTTTTTATTTTTAGTAAATTATATAATATTAGATTATAATATATTTATATTGTATTTTATATCTTAATATTATTATACTTCTTGTATTATTATATTAAATTATTAAGTTTAGGTGTTTTTATGAAAAAAAGTATAACTTATTTTGAAAAGCCAGGTAAAGATAATACTGAAGAACTTATTGCTTGTGTTAAAGAAAGATTAGAAGAAGATGATATTAAATATGTAGCTATTGCTTCTTCTTCTGGAGAATCTGCTTTAAAATTATATGAATCCTTAAGTGATTTGGATGTAACTATTGTAAACTGTACTCATCATATGGGTTTTAGAGAACCTAATAAAGCAGATATTTCTGAAGAAATGCGTTCTAAACTTGAAGATTTAGGTGTAGTTACTTTTATGGGGTCTCATGCATTAAGTGCTACTGGCAGGGGAATTACAAATAAATTTGGTGGTTTCACTCCTATTGATATGATTGCGGCAAGTTATAGATGTATTTGTCAAGGATTTAAGGTATGTGCTGAAATTGGAATAATGCTTGCTGATGCTGGTTTAATTCCTGTAGGTGAAGAAATTATATCTATTGGTGGTACTGCTCAAGGTGTAGATACTGCTGTTGTAATGACTGCAGCTAATATGACTAATGTCTTTGAAATGAAGTTTCATGAAGTCTTAGCTATGCCAAGACCTTAATTTGTAATTATTGAAAAAATAATATTTAATTTATGTTTTTATTAAGTGTTATTCTTTAAAAGTATATTTTTTAGATTTTATTTTCTATTTTTTTTAAAACTTTTTTTATCTAAAATAGTTTAATGATTATATTATTAAAAATTTCTAAATTTAATATTTTTGTGAAATTTATTAGATTTAGCTTATTAATCATATTTATAATATAATGTGGGGTTAACAAGTGAAATTTATAGATGATGCAATCAAAGAATCTGGAAAAAGAACAGCAGATGAAGAAGTTAAAGAACCTGTTCTTAAAGCAGAAAATGAATTGGATAAAGAATTAATTCAATTAATGAAAAATAGTCGTGCTAAAATTGCAGTAGTTGGTTCTGGTGGTGCTGGAAACAATACTATTACTAGATTAAATGAGATTGGTATTGAAGGTGCAAGAACTATTACTGTTAATACTGATGCTCAAGACTTATTTTATAGTCAAGCAGATCAGAAATTACTTTTAGGTAGACAAACTTGTGGTGGTCTCGGTGCAGGTGGAGAACCTGAAGTTGGTGAAGAATGTGCTGAAGAAAGTGAAGAAGATATTAGAGAAGAATTAACTGGCTCTGATATGGTATTTGTCACTTGTGGTCTTGGTGGAGGTACTGGTACTGGTTCTGCTCCAGTTATAGCAAAACTTGCTAAAAAATCTGGTGCTTTAACTGTAGCTGTAGCTACTATGCCATTTTCTGCTGAAGGAGTTAAAAGAAGAGAAAATGCAGAAAGAGGTTTAGAAAGACTTCAAGCTAATGCAGATACTGTTATTGTAATTCCTAATGATAAATTATTAGAAGTTGCACCTAACCTTCCTTTAAATAAAGCATTCTTAGTTTCTGATGAAATTTTAGGAAGAGCTGTTAAAGGTATTACTGAGTTAATTACTAAACCTGGACTTGTAAGTTTAGATTTCGCTGATATTAAATCTATTATGCAAGGTTCTGGTATGGCTATGATTGGTATGGGTGAATCTGAATCTGGTGATAGAGCTATTGAATCTGTTCACGAAGCTCTTAGCAGTCCTTTATTAGATATTGATATTTCTAATGCTAAAGGTGCATTAGTTAATATTTCTGGTAGTTCTGACTTAACTTTACATGAGTCTGAAAAAATTGTTCAAATTGTTGCTGATAAATTAGATCCTGAAGCTAATATTATTTGGGGTGCTCAAATTGATGAATCATTACATAATGTAATTAGAACTACTATTGTAGTATCTGGTGTAAAATCTCAATACAATTTTGAAAGACCTACTAAAGAAGATTTCTTTGAAGGTGAAGAAATTGATGAAGATGCATTTATAGACCCAAGTCAAGATACTGAAGATGCTTCTGCTGATTCATTAGATGAATTTATTGATGGGATATTTTAATTATTAAATATTCTTTTTATTTTTATTAATTATTAATTTTATTTTGGTGATTATATGGTAGATGTTGATACTTCTAATATTAATATTGATTTCCTTCCAAAAGACTTTGGTAAACAATGTAAGAGAGTATTAAAAGTAGCTAAAAAACCTGATACTAAAGAATTTTTAGATTTTTCTAAAGTAACTGCATTAGGTATTGTTATTATTGGTGTTATTGGTTTTGTAATTACTTTATTTGGACAAATTGTAGGAATATAATTTTTAAATTTATTTTAAATTTATATTTTGACTTTCAAGTTTTTATGTCTATTTTAAAATATAATTTTTAAATTTATATTTTAAATATGCTTCTTAACCCTTTTTATAAACTTTTCATTGTTTATTATTTTTATTTTTAATTTATATTATTAATTTGTTTAATCTGTATTATTTGGGGAATTTTCTTAAATATTTATGATTTTAAATGGTCATTATTTTTCTAACTAAATTCTTCCTATAAAATTCTTTTTTTGGTTGAAAAATTTGAAACATTTATATACTTGATTAAACATATATATTTTTATTATATGAATTCAATTTTATCTATTTTACTTTAATATTCATATTTTTAAACTTTCTATGATGCTGTAATTTTTAAGTAGTTAGTTTAATCGCTTCTAATAAGTTATTAAAGAATATGTAAAATTTATGTTTATATAATCTTAATTTAATCTATAAAATTATTAATTGTTGTTGAATGTTAATTATATATAGGTGAATTTAAAATGGAAGATTCTCAAAATTCCATATTTGCTCTTAAAACATCAGCAGGTCAAGAAAGAAATGTTGCTAAAGTCTTAGCTATGAAAGCAAACAAGCAAGGTGTAGAAATTAAAGCTATTGTTGTTCCTGAATCTTTAAAAGGATATATTATAGTAGAGTCTGCATCTAAAATTGATATGCGTAATCCTGAAATAAGAATTCGTCACTTGAGAGGTATTGTTGGTGCGAATAAAGATGGTGTCGTTGATGATAAGAACCAAATTTCTTTAGAAGAAGTTAAAAGATTCTTAAAACCAAAACCAATTATCTCATCTATACAAAAAGGAAGTATTGTCGAACTTGTTTCTGGTCCTTTCAAAGGTGAAAAGTCTAAAGTTGTACGTTTAGATGAATCTCGTGAAGAAGTTGTTCTCGAGTTAATTGAAGCAGCAGTTCCAATTCCTGTTACTGTTAAAGCTGATCAAATTAGAATTATTAAAAAGGAGGCTGAATAATGGCTGATCAAGTTGTTGAAGTGCTTTTAGAAGGTGGAACCGCAACTCCTGGACCTCCATTAGGTCCTGCTATTGGTCCACTCGGTATTAATATGATGCAAGTTGTTGAAGAAATTAATAAAAAAACCGCAGACTTTAAAGGAATGAAAGTTCCTGTAAAAGTTATTGTAGATAGTAAAAAGAACTTTACTATTGAAGTAGGTACTCCTCCAACTACTGCACTTATTATGCAAGAACTTAATATCGATAAAGGTGCACATGAACCTGGTGCTGAAGTTGCAGCAGATTTATCTGTTGAACAAGCATTAAAAGTTGCAAGAATGAAATTTGATTCATTACTCGCTAATGATTACAAACATGCAGCTAAAGAAATTATGGGTACTTGTGTAAGTATGGGTATTACTGTTGATGGTAAAGACCCTAGAGATGCTCAAAAAGCAGTTGATGCTGGAGAGTACGACGATATTTTAGTAGAATAATTACATTATTCAAGTTCTTATTAATTATAAAAATCATTTTAATTAAATTATTAAATGTTATAACTGTTTAGTTATTCTAGAAAGTTATTTTATTTAATTGAATTTTTATTTGATTAGGATACTAAGATAATAAATTTTATTCAAATGTAGATGATGTTATAATTTAATTAGCTAATTATGATTAAATAAATCGTAACTAGTTGGTATTTTATAATTGATATATTGTTTTATTTATCATGGGATCGAAAGATTTCTCATGAAACCAATTTCCAATGAACAAAAGTTCATGGAGGATTTATATGACACAAGAGATTATTGATGCGGTGAAGGAGGCAAAAGAATTAGCTAAGCCGAGAAACTTCACTCAATCTATTGATGTAATTATTAACATCAAAGATTTAGATGTCAGAAAACCAGATAATAGGTTTAGTGAGGAACTTGCTCTTCCTAACGGCCGTGGCAAACCAATTAAAATTGGTGTCATTGCTGATGGTGAGTTAGCTGTTTCTGCTAAAGATGCTGGTATTGATCTTGTTATTTCAAAAGAAGATTTGGAAGAATTAGGAAAAGACAGAAAATCTGCTAAAAAATTAGCTGGTTCTGTTGATTTCTTTATTGCTCAAGCTGACATGATGGCGCTTGTTGGTAGATTCTTAGGTCCAGTTCTTGGTCCTCGTAATAAAATGCCAAAACCAGTTCCTGCAAGTGTTAAAGTTGAGCCTTTACTTGAAAGATTGGAATCTACTATTAAAGTAGGTGTTAAACAACAACCTTCTATCCAAATTTTAGTTGGAACTCAAGATATGGATGACGAGAAGTTAGCTGAAAATATTGAAGCTGTTCTTGCAATCTTAGACCGCAATTTAGAAAAAGGAAGAAACCAAATAAAATCCATGTATATTAAAGCAACTATGGGTTCAGTAGTGAGGGTGATTTAAGATGGCTCACATTGCTGAATGGAAAAAGGATGAAGTTAAAGAACTTAAAGGTTTAATCGTTGATTCTGATGTTGTAGGTATTGTAAACTTATTAAACATTCCTGCTAAACAACTTCAAGAAATGAGAAAAAATCTTAAAGGTAAAGCTACCATTAGATTATCTAAAATAAACCTTATGAATTTAGCTTTAGAAGATTGTAAAGATGAAAGAGCAGATATTGAAGGACTTTCTGAATTTATGGAAGGTCAACCTGCACTTGTTTGTACTGACATGAATCCTTTCAGATTGTACAAAATATTAGAAGATAGTAAAACTTCTGCTCCTGCTAAAGCAGGTGCTATTGCTTCTGATGATATTGTTGTACCTGCTGGAGATACTGGTTTCCAACCAGGTCCATTCCTTGGGGAATTACAACAAATAGGTGTACCTGCTAAAATCGACAAAGGTAAAATTGTAGTTTCTAAAGATACTGTTGTTGTTAAAGCTGGGGAAGAAGTTTCTAAAGCAGTAGCTGCTACCTTAACTAGAATGGATATCAAACCTATGGAAGTAGGTATGGATCTTAAAGCTGTTTATGAAGATGGTTCTATCTTTAAAGCAGATCTTTTAGCTATTGATGAAGAAGAAACTATTGCAGATATTCAAAATGCATTTACTAAAGCATTCAACTTGTCTGTATTTACTGCATTCCCAACTGATGAAACTATCTCTGCAATTATCGGTTCTGCTCATTCCAAAGCATTTAATGTTGGTATTGAAGCAGCAATTATGAACTCTAAAACTTCTGATATGTTAATCGGATTAGCTAATGCTAAAATGTTAGCTTTAGCTGGTGAAGTTTCTGCTGATGCTTTAGATGATGAATTAGCTGATAAATTAGCTAATGCTGCTGCAGCTGCTCCTGTAGCTGTTGCTGAAGAAGAAGCTGAAGAGGAAGAAGAAGTTGAAGAAGAAGATAATGCTGAAGAAACTGCTGCAATAGGTTTAGGTGCCTTATTCGGTTAGTTTTAAAATTTAAACTTTATAATTTATTGTTTATTAAACATTTGGTGTTTTAATATTTTAAACACATAATGCGTTTGCATTAATTAAAAAAATATAATTTATTTAAAAAATATTGGTGATAACATGGAATATATATATGCGGCAATGATTTTGCACACCACTGAAAAAGATATTAACGAAGAGAACGTAACTAAAATTTTAGAAGCAGCTGGCGCTGACGTAGATGAATCCAGAGTAAAAGCTTTAATCGCAGCTTTAGAAGATGTTGATATTGAAGAAGCTATGGAAACTACCGCTATGGCTGCAGCTCCTGCAGCAGCTCCTGTAGCTGAAGCAGCTGCTGAAGAGGAAGAAGAAGAGGAAGAAGAAGAAGACGATGGTGCAACTGAACAAGCAGCTGCTGCTGGTTTAGGTGCTTTATTCGGATAGATTCTTTTCTATCCTTTATTTCTTTTTTTTAAAATATAGTTAATACTTTTTTATAATTTTATATTACGATTATTACTTGTTTTTTTCTTTGTTTTATCAGATTCTTTTTTATAGTTTATTGTTCTTTGTTTTTATTGTGTTTTATTAGATTCTTTTTTTATTTTATAGTTCCCTACTTATTTATTTTTTTTAGATTATTTGGAATTCTTTTTTATTCTTTTATTAATTATATTAAAAATTTTTAAATATCTTAAAATTAATATAAGAGCAGGTTAATTTGTCAGTCAATTATTTAAA